>JAQGHT010000378.1 GCA_028291565.1 Planctomycetaceae bacterium
CATTCGCGTCAGTGGCGGTCAGGGTCCCGTTCAATGCCGTGTTGGCGGCGGTTGAGAGGGTCACTGGGGCCACCACTGGCAGTGAATTCGAAACTCCAACGTGTACCGTTACCAAGGTGTTGGCACTTGTCAATGCGCCGTCGCTGGCCTTGAACGAGAACGAATCCGTACCCGTAAATCCAGCGGCTGGAGTATAGGTAAACGTTCCATCCGGATGAATCACCACGGTACCATGCGCGGCCGCAACTGTTCCAGCAGCAAACGTCAGCGTGTCACCGCTGGTTCCCGTCGCATGCAATGTCCCACTGAAGGTCGTGTTGACTGCCGTGCTGATGGTCTGTGTTAGACCGATCGGCGTAACGCTGACGGAAGGCGTGATATTGACCGTCGCTGTGGCGTCGCCACTCGAGCCAATTCCGTCATTGGCTTTGAACGAGAACGTGCCAACGCCCGTAAATCCCGCTGTTGGAGTAAATACAAACGTGCCATCCGGGTTGATCACAACTGTGCCATTTGTTGCCGTGGCAGTTCCGGCAGAGAATGTCAGCGGATCGCCGTTCGCGTCAGTCCCGGTGAGTGTCCCGTGCAGGGCCGTCCCTGTGCTCGTCGACAGTGTGATTGGAGCAACGACCGGCAACGAATTGGTCTGACCGACATGGACGGTTACCAAGCTGTTCGCACTCGTCAGGCTGGCATCGCTGGCTGTGAACGAGAATGAATCAGTTCCAGTGAATCCGGCGTTTGGCGTGTAGGTGAACGACCCATTGGGGTTGATCGTGACGGTGCCATGTGCGGCGGCGGTGGTTCCAGCGGCAAACGTCAGTGTATCACCATTGGCATCCGTTGCGGCCAGGGTCCCATTGAACGCAGTGCCGACTGCGGTGCTGATTGTCGCCGCGGTTGCAATTGGCGCGACATTTGTCCCCGCTCCAACATTGATCGTCGCTGTCGCATTAGCACTGCTGCCGAGTGCGTCGCTCGCTCGATACGAGAATGTCGCAACTCCAGTGAAGCCAGCCGTCGGTGTGAAGGTGAAGGTCCCGTCCGGATTGACCGAAACGGTGCCGTGTGTGGCCGCGGTCGTTCCAACCGAGAACGTCAATGGATCTCCGTTGGCATCCGTGGCAGTCAACGTCCCATGAACCGCCGTGTTCGTATTAGTCGTCAATGTGATCGGCGCCACGACCGGCAAAGCATTTGTGACACCAACATGGACGGCAACTGTTGCGTCCGCACTGGTCAAGCTGCCATCGCTGGCTTTGAAGGTGAATTTGTCAGTGCCCGTGAAGCCTGCGGCAGGAGTGTAGGTGAACGAACCATCGGAATTGATCACCACAGTACCGTGCGCTGCGGCAATCGCTCCCGCTGAGAAAGTCAGTGTATCACCGCTAGCGCCTGTGGCTTGCAGCGTTCCGCTGAATGGCGTGTCGACAGCGGTGCTGATGGTGGTGGCAATACCGACCGGAGTCACATTGATTGTCGGTGCGATATTGACTGTCGCGATTGCGTCTGCGCTATTGCCAATCGAGTCGCTTGCTTTAAACGAGAAAGTTCCAGTCCCGGTGAAGCCAGCAGTCGGCGTGAACACAAACGACCCGTCGGGATTAATGACGACCGTACCATTGGTCGCGGCTGTCGAACCGGCCGAGAAAGTCAGCGGATCGCCATTCGCGTCTGTCGCAGTCAACGTGCCGTCGAGGGCAGTTCCAGAAGTCGTCGAGAACGTGACTGGTGTCGCAACCGGCAGCGAATTGGCGATCCCGACGTGCAGAGTGACCAAGGTGTCGGCACTGTTCAGGCTGCCGTCATTCGCAATGAACGAGAATTTGTCAGTCCCTGTGAATCCGGCCGTCGGTGTATAAGTAAACGATCCGTCTGGATTGATGACGACAGTGCCATGGGCGGCCGCGGTGGCTCCGGGAGAGAACGTCAACGCGTTCCCGTTCGCGTCGGTCGCAGTCAAATTGCCGGTCAGCGCTGTGCTGGCGGCGGTGGAAAGCGTAGCCGGTGTGCCGATGGGAGCGACATTCAGGCCGGCTCCGATATTGACTGTGACAGGGGCAGAAAGGCTATTGGTAATGCCGTCGCTGGCCTCGTAGGAGAAAGTTCCGACTCCCGTGAAACCCGCTGTCGGCGTAAACACGAAGGAGCCATCTGGATTGATCACGACAGTCCCATTCGTGGCGGCGGTCGTGCCTGCCGAGAATGTCAACGGATCACCGTTAGCGTCCGTGGCAGTCAATTTGCCGTGGAACGCAACATTCGTGTTCGTGGAAACGGTCACCGGAGTGACGACCGGTAAGGCGTCAGCAACTCCCACATGTACCGTTGCGGTGGTGTTGGCGCTGGTCAGGGTGCCATCACTTGCCTGGAAAGAAAAAGTGCCCACGCCAGTAAATCCGGCAGTGGGCGTGAAAGTGAAGGATCCGTCGGGATTAATAACGACCGTTCCATTCGTCGCGGCCGTTGTTCCCGCCGCAAACGTCAGCGGATTTCCATTGGCATCGGTTGCAGTCAAAGTCCCATGCGCAGCAGTATTTGTAGCGGTCTGCAAAATGACTGGCGTCGTCACAGGGGCGACATTCGAGCCGGCTGCCCCGACATTCAATGTGACAATCGCGTCGGCACTGCTCGTCGTTCCGTCATTGACTTTAAAAGAGAAGGAGGCGACACCCGTAAATCCCGCAGTCGGGGTAAAGACAAATGCGCCATCCGGATTAATGGTGACTGACCCGTTTGTTGCGGCACTGGCGCCGGTGGAGAATGTCAGCGGATCACCGTTGAGGTCTGTCCCGCTGAGCATTCCGTGGAATGCCGCGTTCGTCGTTGCACTGACGGTCTCAGGCAAGGCGACGGGTGCGTCGTTGATGGTACCGACGTGAATTGTCACAATGCCCGGTAGCAGGCTGGCTTCCGCATGGAGTGAGTCAACCGCCAGGTATGTGAAAGAGTCTGTTCCCGTGAAACCGGCATTGGGTACATAGGTGAATGTGCCGTTCGACGCGAGCGTCAGTGTTCCGTGAGCGGTCGTGCTTTGCAGTGCAGCCTGGTCGATGGTATCGCCATCCAAGTCAGTGTCATTGCTCAGAACCGAAATTCCTGTGAGAGTAGTATTCTCATTTACCGAATAGACATCGTTGACGGCGACCGGCAGGTTTGCCGTCAGTAATGCTCGGTCTTCCAAGACTTCGATTCGTGCTGTTCGCGCCCTGCGGGGCTTACGAGCCTTATTCATACCGGTAAATTCCGCGACCGCATTCAGCCATTGATTCCACGAAAAATCTAACATCTTCCAAACTCCTTAAGACTCAAAAAGAAACAATGCTTCTCGGGATCGCGAACTTTGATTTGCAATTTCGCTTGCCACCTGAAAGCATGCTTGCGACTCAAGAAGCAATGAGATTCAGAATCTCCAGTCAGGTGCGATTCAAGAGATTTGCGGCCCAACGAGGGCCCGGCAGGCGACTCGCCTTCCAGGCAGAAAATACAAACCAGTGTCCTGGGTACGTGGTCAATACCTTGTGCACAGGAATTCTGCGGCCCAATAAAACTACAGGTCTTTCAATCAGAGGCTCTCATTCAAGAGCAATGAAGAAACCCGGACAAAGTCTCCAAGTAATTTGTGCAGCATTTGTTTTGAATAGGCTGCGGAAATTGACAAGCCGATCTGTCGTAGGGCCGTGGCCGATTGTGCGAGTAACACATTTTCGCTCGGAATGACAATTCGTCGTTCACAAGCTTGCCCATCGTTGCGTCACACACAATCCAAGGAAATTTGGGAAAGAGTTTTCGCCAAACTCTGCCGTCGCCACCAAACGCAAACCTCGTACCAAAAATGGCACGAGATTCCTGTTCGTGTGCTGTGTATTGTGTCACTTCTCTGGTGCCAATGCTGGAAAAATCCAAGCGGATGGCGATCACGGTGACTTGAAATGGGTTGCCGTCAAAATAGGCAATCTCCAAAAAGAACGATTTCGAAGCAGAGTGACTTGCGAACCTGTGCTTTTATGCGTGAACGTCAAACGGGCAAGATGATCGTTAAGAGATCAGAGGGTGAATTTGCGGCGTCGACATCGAAGAAAACCTGAAAAAGGATTTGTTTTCTGGAACGAAATGCGGCTCTCCGTCGTCACGCAACTGATGTTCGAGATTCCGGCTTGCACGTCATACGTAATGCACGGGCAGCGTTGGTCGGAGTCAAAGAACACGGTTCAAGTCTTTGAATCGCTCAGCGTAAGTTTTCATGAAATCGGAGAGATGGATCACGCGCTGCCGTGAAGAGAAATCCCATTTCATTAGTTCCATTTCTGGAGCCAATTCAAGCTGGTGATCTCGGTTTATGACTTAGGCACGTCGAGTAGAAAATCGCGAATCGCCGAAGTGAACGCCGTAATACCTTCCAGGAGCTCGGCTGTCGATCGCGGCGCGCTCGATTCGACGATGACGATGATTTTGCATTCCATTTGATCGTCATGGTTTCCGCAACCACTTGTTAATTAACGCTGCTTAATAAACAAAAAAAATAACATCGGTTGCGGTCATCACATCATCGTCTGACCATTCTCTTCAGCTGTTGGTGATGCGATAGGCGAACTCGTGGACTTGAGAGTGCTGATTGCCACTGCGACCGCGAATGTCCCGATTCCCACGACGAAGTAGAGGGCTCCATCCCAATGAAAATTCTTCTTGAGTAGTTCGGCGAATTCCAGCATTGCACGCGCTGCCGAGATCACGAGGCATACGACAGCTGAAATTCGGCATTCTCGCAATCGTGTCACACTGGCATAGGCCACTGCCAGGAATGTTGCGAGAACACAGTATGTCAGCGGTGCCGCATTCGGCAGCCTCAATTCGAAGATTGCTGGAATGATCGCGGCCAAAGCGCAATTCACTGCCAGTAGCATTGATCCCGCGCGCTGCCAGTACTTCGCCGCGCGATCGTGGAATAGCAGACCGGTGAGCAGAATGCCTGTACTGGCCAGATTCCAGGCAATCGCTTCTCGCAGTAGTGGGCTCCAGAATTCAGGAGACATGTCGCGGGCCGCCAGCGTGACGCCCAGTAGTCCAGCCAGAAAAATTCGAGAATCGTTTCGGATCGCGCCACGGATCATCGCGATCGCTGCGGAGACCAGCAACGGAATTGCCGGAAATCCCAATAGATATGCCGGACTCGGCCAAATCCGGCCAAACACCATGATTGCTAGAGCGGCCCCCAACACGCCGGCGATTGATTCTTTGACTCCGCGAATCAAAGCATACGTGTAAAACGCCCAACAGAAATTCAACGACAACCAGAATGGGGAGCCGAACCGGTCGGCGAATTGGTTCCGGAATTCCAGGTAAGGCAGACTTCCTCCCTCAAACGGTATTGCCAGAACGAGGCAAACTGCAGGAGCAATCAATCCCAGCACGTTCAAGATTTGCCGACGTTCAACCAAGCTGGCTTCGAGCAATAAGACACCCAATGACAGAACCACAGGAATCAGAAAATAGCTTCCAAACATTCCCTGCATTCGCATGGCGTCATCCAATCCCTGATTCGTCACGGGATCAAATGACAGAGTCAATGCCCAGGCACGCAAGCTGAGACAGACAGTGAGGAAACCGAATAGAGTCCAGGGATACCAGGGCCAATTCCAAGGTGTTCCATTTTGAACGAGTTCCGCCCTGCCCCGACGGACGGCTGGCAGCAACCCCAACAACGCCACGGCGACGCATGGCGAGAAGTAGAAGATTCGCCAGACCACCGCTTCGCTTCCCCCAGATCCCGACATGACAAACACGGGATATAAGAACATCAGCGCCAGCAATAGGTGATATGGTCCGCGATACGTCCAAGGCAAACGCATCCGCAAACCTAACAGCAGGCATTCACTGACAACCACGGCCGCAGACCAGCCTGTCACCAGCAGTAGAGTCCCGTTGCTGACATCCCGCAGCAAAATCCCGTCAAAGATCAGGGATAGCTCGACGAACAGTAACAGAATGACGAGGAAAATGGACCGTGCATCATCCCAGACCCGGCCCAGTTTGATCAGCAGAAATCCAGTTACCGCCACCAGCAGCAGGTAACCGCCGATGATGCTCATCAAGGGCCACGGATTGAATGCCTCAATCGAATCGTGGTGCCAGAGGCGGACACTGTGCAGCACCAGCGCGACGCTGATGAGATAGAACGGATTGTGGGTCCACAGGCATTTCATCAGCTCAGGCAGGCCGCTGCCTGGAATCCGAGCGCGCCCAGCATTCGAAGTCGCTGGTGCGGAAACGTCAGCTGAATCAGGCATGGCGCGGACCTTTTCGGACAGAATCAAGCCCAAACATAAGCGTGCCGAATGACGCGTGATGAGGGAATTGATCTTATCCTTGGTGAATTGGTCCAGTCAATATGGGCTCGCTGCTTAAGTTTTCCTCTTGATTGGCCGGCGCTTTTTCGTCGTCTCTTTAAGTTCAGGCGTCGCTTTATCTTCGGATGACTCCTTATCTTCGGACGATTCCTTGTCTTCAGCCGATTCTTTATCCTTTGACGGTGCCTTACCCTTTGACGTTTCCTTCTCTTTCGACTTTCCCTTGTCTTTCGGCATCTCCTTGTCTTCTGTGGACTCCGTTGTTTCGGGTGGCTGTTTCTCGTCATCGTGCGGGTAGATATAGAACACCTGCACGCTGAAGTCGCCATTGCCAAGAGGTGTACGGATTACTCCGAGTGCCTTCTTGGTCTCAGCCTTGAACTTTCGCAGTTTTTCAAGATCGCGGTCCAGAAGGATATCGGTGCCGTCTGGCCAGGTATGGGCGTAAATGGGAATACGACCATCGCCAGGCCTCTTCCAAACCCAGGCCCGGAATTCTTTTTCTTCGACCGTCAACCGTACGCCGGGATTGCGCAAGTAGAACACATGCTTGCCGTTATAGAGAAACGAACGCCAGAGCCGGATCGTGTCTGGAAGCTCGACGGGTGACACATCCCCGATGATCTCGTGCTCCTTAAAATTGTCCTGCCCGCGCCAATCTTTTAATTCTTCTTCGTTCGCCGTGTAGGTGTGTTCTTTCATATCATCGTCATAGAATCGGTACATTGGTACCAGAGTTTTTCTACGAACCACAACCTCATCTTTTTCCTTCTCTTTTTTCGCTGGTTCCTTTTTGGTCGTCGCTTTCTCTTTCTTTGGTGGACCGTCCGCGGACAGCCTCCCTGATGCCGACAATGCAAATACCGTGAGTGCGAGCACGGAATACGTCGCATACCTCATTTTGGTTCTCCCGAAGTGAAGCTGTGGCGAGGTTGAATTAATAGGATCTGTTTCTTGGGGTTCACGGATCATTCAAATTATGCCCTGAGTATAACATCCGAACACGAAGAAGAAAGGATTCTCATTCTTCAGTCAGGCCATGATTCGAATTGTTCGCTGGAACTATGTGCGGATGCTTCGTTCGACGCTTTTGTTGTACCGGATTGCGAAAGGCGCACAGTTCTTGCTCAGGCGGAATCAGTGTTTCCCGACGTTCCATAGGAGCGAGTCGTTCGACAATATCATACCAGACCTCGTCTGATTCGCACTCACCACCCAATTCAAGTAGATCCAGAACGCCGATAAACTCGAAGTAGACTCGAGCACCTGCGTCATTTTCATAATCATAT
>JAQGHT010000419.1 GCA_028291565.1 Planctomycetaceae bacterium
TGAGTGAATTGATTGGCATAATTCGGCTCCTGTTAAAATTTGCGATTTGCCACATCAGCCGCAAAAGACACAGCTGAGTGAAGGTTGTGAGTGAAGGTTGGAAATTGGGCCGGAGAGACCTGGGAGCTTACTTTTCGTCTTTACTCTTCGTGGTGTCATTGTCGGCCGTGGATTCCGACTTCGCCCTGGACCCTTTTACGCTGACGGTGCCTGATTCCAGAGACTTCATGATTTTCTCGGCTTTCTTCAGATGCTCATCGGTGGTCTGCAGGCCTTCAGCCATGACTTCACTCAACTCGCCGGTGACATGTCGCTGGTACACCATCAACTTGTCTTTCATCCCCATATGTTTCGAGATCTGCAGACTCATAAAGCACTTGTCGAATTCGGCGCCCGATTTCTCATTGAGCTTTTCGGTCGCGGATTTCAAACATTGTCGCGCGAGCTCGAGCTCGACTTCGTGAAGTTCCGATTTGCGATCGCCGCTGCCGGCTTTAGAAGTCGCGGAATCGGCATTTCTCGCTTCATTCTGAGCGACCGCTGCCGCATTTTCATTCGCCTTGGCCGTTGCTTCTTCACGGCCGCCAGCCCCGCTCGAAGACTTTGCATTCGGTGACTTTGTAGTTGTGGTTCGTTCCCCACTGGCTTCGCGCAGACATCCCGCTTTGCAAGCTTCCGGAGCGAATTTCTGCAATTTGCCCAGATACTCGTGATGATCTCGAACCATCATGTCCGCGAACATCTTGACGTCCTCGTTAGAAGCCTTCTCCTTGCCAATCTCGGCCAGGGCGATTTCTTCCTGGTTCCCCAAGGCGACGCATGTGGCGAAGCAGTGGTCCTTACTCTTCCAATTGGCCTGCGATTGGGTGTCCCCCGACTGACCAACCTGGCTGCGGTTGTTACTCTGGTCTCGATTGTTTTGTGCATTCTCTCGATTGTTTTGCGGATTCTGCTGTGCGAACACAGAAAGCGACCCGATCAGAACGACAATTGTGGACACGGAACAAACATGGCGCGACATGAAACCGACTCCCTTGTAATAGACCAACTTATCCGGCCACACGGCTCGGAAATTCGACGAGCTTAGAAATCCCATTTCACTCGACTGCCGCTCAAACTGTTGGGAAATTGACGGGAATGAAAACACGTCTGGCGATCCGAACCGGCGAAAAGAGTTAGTGCGAGTGTAGAGCGATGATTGCCATGCAAAAATAATACCCGCGCTACCGGTCGCTGAAAGAAAAGATAAATTTACCTCACGACAAAGCAAGGACATCCGGACGAGAAGCCTGATTGGCGAACGGCAGAAGAAAGTTCTGCCAATTCCCACGTGTAAATGGCTGTCACAACGTGGATTCTGCCATGCGTGGATTGATATCACTGCGAACGACCACCAAGTACGGTACTGCAAGGTCGAGTTGCTGGTTGATCGTCGCTCACTTTGATAGGCAGGTCCGATGGCGAGCGTTCACGCAAAACGATACAAAACTGACGTCTGCGGAGATCAGTACCGCTAAATCAAGTGGACCCACTTCCGAATGAGAGGCGGAGAAGCAAACTATAAATATGTGACACTTAAGATTGGCTCAATAGCAGGACGAACTGATCTGAATCAAATCCCTTCGATAGTGAACTTGTCGGCGGTGTCGTGCGGGACTTACTTTATGAGTTTAACATTTCATTGGAGATCCACGTGGCAAACGCCGGGCGACTCATCGGGGCCTGTGGAATTTGCGGAATTCCCGGACTGGAGCGATTCTAAAAATGACCGGGCGAGATATTCGTCGTTGAGCAGTGAGACCAGATCTCGACTTAAAGACTGCATGATTTCACGATAGCTTGTTGTCAGCTCGTCCAATGATTTCCCTGCGACACTTCCTGCGCAGGGTAAACGCTGGCGCCACTGCAGCGAATGCAGCAATCTCGGGCGGAGGAAATCGAACACCTGCGTCGCCGAAACCGCCTCGACACCCACCGAAAGTGAAATCGACTCACGATCAGCCGCCGTGCGATGCCAGTAACCATTGGGGATATACAGCCAGTCGCCAGCCGAAAGGCGGCAGTGCATTACTGGCATGATTTCCCGTTCATAGCGTTGATTCGCGGGAATTGTTTCGATAAGCGGCCAGGGATTCACCGTATTCTTCCGCAGAAACCATTCTTTTTCCCCCGCAGCTTGGAGGATGAAAACCTCTTCGGCGTCATAGTGCCAACCGAACCCGGGATTTCCCTGTGGAGTACAATAGATGTGAATATTGATCGGCGCTCCAAGCTCGAGCCGAAATTCCTCAGCCAGCTTTGCAAGATCAGGATCGTGCCGTTCCGCATGCCGGATCCCAGCCGTATATCCCTCACTTAGCAGTGCTTCGAGCTGTTGTGCCGAAGAGGGGATTGCACCGGTCCAGCGCTGGCCTCCTCGACCGGCGAAAAAGTCCACGTTTTCCTGTCTAAGAATCCTCAATAGAGTCGCGCGATCATACGCGGGAATCACCTCCTGGCAGCCGTGTACCTGCGCAAATGGTAGCTTCAAATAATAATCGTCGAGAAATCTTTGAATCGGAAAGTCCTTGAGGATTCGAGCTAACATGTTCGCCCCCGTCTGTTGAATTTCATGGAGAGTAGTCAGCTCATTTCAGCAAGATCCTGATCCCACCGCCAATCAAAAACTGGATGGATCGTCTAAACTTGCACTCGTGCCATGGGAGGCACGCGGGGCGACCACAATTTGGACACGGTGGCAGTCCATGCGCCATCGCCGAACATCAAAAATTTTTGCCGAAATCACCCGGCCCCCTCCAAGTTCACTGAAATACGTGAGATAAGTCAAAGTGAGCTGCGGGCCGGGAATTCAGGGCGAAAAATGGAACGGGCGTTGCGGGTGACTTTTTTGCCCGCCAGGCTGATGCGCTCAAACGGCGGGCTGCGGTCTCGCGATGTTCGGAGACTAAATTCGTTCTTATCGCATCAACCAGGAGTCTTGAAAATGGCGAACAGTCAGCGTGGATTTGCCGCAATGGATCCAGACCAGCAGCGGGAAATCGCCAGTCGAGGCGGTCGTGCGGCGCATGAAAGCGGTAATGCGCACGAGTTCTCCTCTGAAGAGGCAGCGGAGGCGGGACGTAAGGGCGGCTTGGCTCAACATCATCGAAATGCCGCGTTCCATCATGAATCGGCGGCACATCACCATCGACAGGCCGACGGGCATCACGAGAGCGGCAATAGTGATGAGGCCGAACGCCATGGGCGAATGGCTGAAGAACACGGCCAGTCAGCCTCGAGTCACGCGCGTCGTACCCGGTTGCAGTCGGACGGCGAAAACGAAGACCAATCCGATGATCAGGGCGGACGCATGCGCGGAGGCACGCGCGAGCAACACGCCGCGGCGGGCCGGCAAAGCCACAAAAATTCGTCAGGCGGCTCACGCGCTCAGCAGGACAACGAAAACGAATCCGACGAAGGAGAGGACGAGGATCGCGAGGGATCACGCGGGGGCTCACGAGGCCAAGACGCGAACGCTCAGGGACAAGGCCGGAGAACTTCAAGTTCAGGTGAAGACGACGAGTCCGACGGTGAAAGCAGCGGCAAAATGCGAGGCGGGACGCGCGAACAACATGCTGCCGCAGGACGCCAGAGCCACAAGAACTCGTCGGGTGGTTCACGAAATCAGCAAGATGACGAAGGTGAATCAGACGATAGCGACGATGAAGAGAGTAGCAGCTCACGCGGCAGCTCACGCGGCGCGACGGCCCGTGGCCAAAGCCAGCGCACTTCAAAGTCCAACGGTTCCCGGGGCGGCCAGAATGACGACGACGAATCGAACGCAGAGGACGGAAGCAGCGGGATGCGTGGCGGCACACGAGAACAACACGCCGCTGCCGGACGGCAGAGCCATAAGAACTCGGGCTCAAACGGCGGCCGAGGTCGCCAAGAGGAAGAAGACGAATCCGACGAAGATGACGGCGCTGGAACGCGAGGCGGTTCTCGCGAGCAGCACGCCATGGCGGGAAGCCAGAGCCGCAAGAACTCTCGCTAATGCATAATCGATGACATTACGACCGGCATTCAAGAATATTTTCGAATACCTTTGATGCCGGTCCTTCCACTTCTGGATTCGACTTAGGACCGGCCAGGTGGTAATTGCCTGTTAGCAATTGGTCCGGGACTGCAGCGGAATTAACTTTGGACCTGCCAGATGATGTGCCCGCATGTTTCGTTCTTTGGGGCCAGGCGTGGGGAATAGAGGCCAATTCAAAGCTAAACCGCTATAATACCGCCGGGCTCATTTCACTGTGGCTTGGGTTAGTAACGACAGTTGTTGACTCGCCGATTCCTTCGCATGGCTTCGAACTCAAACATCCGGTCTCTCAGTCCCTTCCCGTGCTTCCGTCCTGTCTTCCGACTTGCACATCGCCTTACCGGACGAGCCACAATACGCGGCAAATTCGGGGAGGTCGTTGAGTTCCGAATCAATCGACTGTTGAACAAGACGGTTT
>JAQGHT010000447.1 GCA_028291565.1 Planctomycetaceae bacterium
ATCAGCCCGATGGACGCCAGCATTCCTTCGATGGCCGCCGCGGGAAAGATCGCACACAGCCGGGCCACCTTGAATCGGGCCAGCACGAACTGCAGAATCCCCGCAATGCAAATTGCCACCAGCACCAGCGGGTAGCCTTCCCGCATCACGTCGTCGTTTGTCGCACCGGCCCCCAGGTAGGCGGTCCCCAGCGTGAAAATGCCCGCATAAATCGCGGGCGCCAGTCCCGCGGCAGGGCCGCTGACCGTCACATACGAACCTCCCAGAAATGGAAGCAGAAAGCCCGCGATGATGGCCGACGTAATTCCACAGACGGGCGGTGCACCGGATGTGATCGCGATGCCCATCGAAAACGGCAGCGAGATCATCGCGACCATGAAGCCGGATCGCAGATCATAGCGCCAATGCCGCAGGCCAGCCCAGCCATTCTCGGGCTTCTCCAGGCGAACTTGCGCCGCACCTCCAGACGAGTCATTGACTTCGCGAAATTTCTCGACGGTTGCCGCTATTGTTGCCATGGAATGTCTCCAGTGAATTGATCGGAGTCAGGAATTCTCATGTCTCAGCAACCGTGCCAAGATCGAGTTCGACTGAAGCGATTGCATCGTCCGTGCCCAAAGCCGAGAGGACTTGCCTTGCGTCTCTACTAAGATTAACGGATTTCATTAAAAAAACGATGTTAGTTTTAATTAAAAAACCGTAAGCAAGTGCCGACAGAGTCGATGCGAAGCCGTGAGAATGGCGCGAAGTTCAAGAAGGGAACCCACTCCGCGGGCGCACCGCCAGCCAGGATTCCATCATTTTCGGACTTGAACCTGGGCGGCTTCCAGAAGAGGCAAAATCGGGTCGTCACAGGTTGACTTTGGGGACGGCATTCCAGTCCGGTTCACATGAGGAAAAGCAATGAATTTCACTCAGCGATTGATTGCCCGCCGACAGATTTCGATGTGCAAAGCTTCACATAGACGCGGCTTCCCTGTCCAAGCGTGCTTTCCATCCAGATCTTCCCGCCGTGAGATTCGACGATTGACTTGCAGATTGCCAGACCAAGGCCCGTTCCGCCCGATTGACTGTTTCTGGCCTGGTCAACGCGACGGAACCGGTCGAAGACGTGCGGTAAATCCTCCGCAGGTACCCCGATGCCGTTGTCGGCAATCACAACAGTGGTTGTTTCGGGTGTGGATGTTCCTTCGATCCAGATGCATCCGCCATTGGGAGTGTATTGAATCGCGTTGTTGAGCAAATTCGTGAACACTCGACGAAGTCGGACTTGATCGCCTTTCACCGTCCATGGGCGAACCTGCTGTGTGTCGATGCGGATTTGTTTCTGCTGAGCCACCTTGTGCAGATCTTCGCGCACGCTTTGCAGGATGACGTCGAGTCTGACCTTCGGCTGCTCGTCGTAATTCCAGCCACGATCTTCGTGGCTCAGATCGAGCAGTTGTTCCGCCAGTCGACTCAAGTTGATCGCTTCTTCCAATACGGATTGCATGGAATGACGGTAGTCATCCACGGTTTGATCAGCCATCAGACTGACTTCGACTTCAGTGCGCAATGCCGTCACCGGCGTCCGCAGATCGTGGGCGGCATCCGCCGTGAATCGACGCATTTCTTCGAAAGACGTGTTCAGACGATCGATCATTTCATTTAATGTTTGGGCCAATCGCGCCAGTTCGTCGCCAGTGTCGGGCACATCGATCCTCTTGTCCAGCCGATTGGCGGTGATGTCTTTGGCGGTCGAGATCATCTTATCCACGGGCGACAAGGCCCGCGCCGACACCAGATAGCCCACTCCGAAGGCGGCCAGAATCACCATTGGCAGACTTTTGAGCAGGGTCATCGCAAATTCCCACACTTCGTTTCGTTCAGCCTGCATGGAGCGACTAATGCGGACGGTAACTTGTCCCAGTGAAGTGGGGACAACCGTTATCACCTCGCGACGCTGGTCTCCATCTTTCGAGAGGTTCGTTGCATACTGGCGTCCGGTCGTGTCTGGCTGGATGTTTCGGACTTTATCGACTCCGATTTGAGAACCTGGATGACTTCGAAACAGAACGTCCTGCTCGGAGGATTCAATCTCGATCTGCAGATCGCGTTGATTATCTGCATATCGCTCCAAAGAAGTTTTGACATCCTTCAATTCAAACTTCTTCCTCAGCAGGTCTTCCAGGGCGTCGATCTTCGCGTTCAATTCCACGTCAGTGATGGTCGCGAGGCGTCGCTCCATCATGTGGTAAATCCAAAAACTCCGAATCACCAGGAGCACGGTCATCGCCGCCGCGAACCAAAATGTCAGTCGCCAGCGGATGTTCAATCTGCGGATCATGGCCCCTCCTTCGAAGAGAGCGTTGCGACGGGCTGCATCTTCAGGATGTTCAATGAAAAGCAGATAGAGTCAGTAGGTGCCCGCAGCGGCGTAAGAGGTATCATCACTGGTCACTCAGGCGAGCATGATGCTGACTCGCGATTTAGGACGAGTGATGCAGGAGAACCGTGAGTCTCGCAAGCGACCTGCAGTCCAGCCAAGAAAGCTTCCAGGCAGAAACCCAGAGCTTTGTCCCGGAATCACGAGTCACCGATCTCTTCTGATTTTGAAACTTCATCGGATCCATCGACCAGAGAGTAACCACCTCCGCGAATCGTCTGAATCAGCTTCTTCAATTCGGGACGCTCCACTTTCTTGCGCAATGCGTTGATGTAGACATCAACAACATTCGTTTCGGTACTTTGAGGCTGTCCCCAAACATCGCGAAGTATTGCGATGCGGGTCAAGAGTTCATTTTTGTGTCTCAGTAAATACTCTAACAGCCGGTACTCCAATTTGCTTAATTCAATCTCGACCCCAGCCCGAAATACTCTGTGGGTGGGAATCTGCACCTCCAGGTCGTCCGCCTTCAGACTCATACATCGGCCAGGTATCGGCCGGTTCAATTGAGCTCGGATGCGTGCCAATAATTCCGTGAACGCAAAAGGCTTCACCATGTAGTCGTCGGCCCCCTGATCCAGCCCGAGGACTCGATCCGCGACGGTATCTCGAGCCGATAAAATCAATACCGGAGCAGAAAACCCGGACTTCCGCAAATCTCGCAGGATCTCCAGACCGCTGCGCCCAGGTAACATGACATCAAGGATGACGGCATCGACTGGTTCGGTGCTGGCGTAGTAAAACCCAGCTTCCCCCGTGTCAGCTTTAATGACTTCGTAGCCGGCTGTGGTGAGACCGCGGTCTAGACTGTTCAGCAATTTCTTGTGGTCTTCAATAACCAAGATGCGAGTCAACGGAACTTTCTCCAATTTCTTCATCCGTGCGGAAGGATCTGTAACATCACCGTCCCACCAATGATTTCACGAAGCCTCACGTGAATGATCTAAATTGCGGTCGTTCAGGATATCATAACCACTTGTGCTTTGGGATGCCATAAATCGGAAACGTGTCGTCATCGATTCTTCGATGCCGAGCAGCAGAAATAAGGATTCGCAAAGCGCTGATGATGCCGTGGAATGTGACGTTGGTTTTGCGATAAAGAGTTGGAGATCTTGCCAAATGTACTGAATGAGGTACCTGAATTCGTGTGATTCGACGTGGATCCGCATTCCGAGAATGATTGTTTGTATCGATATTGCAACAGAAAAAGTGCGGATTGTGACTGTTTGAATCGCCTAGGCGATCCGCCGTTGCTCAAAGAATGCCACATGTCGGAGAGCCCCTGTTCTGTGAGAACGACACTTGCGGCTTTTGTACCCTGAACGATGACGGAACGACGCATGAGCGCCTCAACCTGCCCTGCCACGCGGGACAGTTCCTTAAGCTTATCGAACCCTATCGCGGACGACTGGTCGTCGCCTGCGACTACCTGTTTGCCTGAAAGGTCTGGACTGCGACGCCCTCACCCCGAGTGACACCGAACTGGACACGACGCGAGTCGCGAGCCAAACCTTTTGAACCGCCGGATGGTGGGGCACGGATGACTTTCTAAGAGAGTGTGAAGCACGCTCAGGGCTGGCGACAGCATAATGCTGGTTGAAACACCTCGGCGACGTGCATGCTGCAGTGCATCGGTCCGTTCGGACGGCCACGTCCATCGCAAGATCACGTTGGCGGAGCCCTCAATTGAAATTGACCATGCCGTCTGAACAGATGGAAGCTCATACCTGACATGTTGTCGAATGTGGGTACGGGAATTGTGTTTACCATTCACCGATATGCCCAAACTGAATTCGACCTTCGAAACAGGTCTGATGATTAGAGATATGGAATCGGACATATTATTTGGTGGAATGAAATGTACGGGCGCCAATTTCAACAACCGACATCAAATAAACAAGCCAAACGGCCGAAATGAGACCCGTTAAAATCGACAGGACCTGAGTCATCTCAGGATAGGCCACAAATGCCCGGAACATGAGATTGCTCCGCATCAGGGATGGCACCACGCGGTGCAAATAATAGAGATCATGGAGCAAATAGAAGAACACATGAATGGATGTGATCAGCACAGCGGCTCCAATAACAAAACAAGACCCTTTCTGTATTCGTATACTCGTTGTGTGTGCGGTCTTAAACGCGCACCAAATCGCGAATCCGCAACAGGTCGCGTAAGATACGATAGACGAGACCACGAGAGGGACCGGACTGTCTGCAAAGTCATGCAATAAAACGAATGCGCCGACCGCGATAATAAATGTGACGGAGCGACGCGTCCACCATTTCAGTGGTTCCGGTAAGTCAACGAGTTCGTGAGATTCTCGCATTTGTTTTCCGCCTTGCGCACAATTTGATTCGCGTGGCGTTATCGATTTTGAAACGTGTCGTCCGCCGCTGTGGGTTGGACGGTGTGATTTGCTAACGTGTTCAGCATCGCCTCAACATTCTTGGCATCACGAATTCGGAGGAAGCCAAGTTCTTGCATTTGCTTGTCTTCAGAGTTCTTCCAGGCTATTCGCGTAATGATGATATCGCCAGTCCCATCTTGGTGTTCGCGACGAAAGATTTCAGTCAGTTTTTCAGGTCGGTAAGACCTGATCGTGTAGGACATGCCTCCTTCCACAGTGATGGCTCGTCGATCGGTGATTGCATAAACAGTCTTGAGTGAACTGCGATAAGCCCAAAGCGGAGCGGATAACAGTCCGATTCCGATCAAGAAGAATGGAATACCGAAAAGTGGAAACAATTCTTCGCCTTGATTAAACTGTGGAATTTTGAAGCCAGCGGCTCCAACCGTCCAAAACACCGAGAACGCCGTCCAGGGAATCGCGAAAAGAAACGCGCTTGTCGTAGGTCCGTTGAAGAATACAGGTTTTGGCACTGCACTCCAGAGCAAATTCTCATCGCGATCAAGTTCTCGCATCAGGATCTCTTTGAGTGTGGCTGGTATTGCCGGGTCGAACATTTCTTCATCTCCGAACGCCCAGGTGAACCCGCGCGGCGCGGGTGATTCCGAATTTGCAAACCGCGATGCTCGCCACGTCGGGCTGAGTCACTCTTTAGGTGTCGAGTTCGGCGATTTCCGCGTTCGTGAGTTCTGTTTTGAACAGCGAACGCCCTTTCGCCCAAGGGCCTCCCCAGATCAAATCCATGTTGTCCAAAATAGCGTCATATCGCTGATCGTTGTAGCTGACGTTCTGCTGAAACTCCGAGAATAAGTGAAAGATCGCGACCTGACCCATGCCCTCTGACTTCAGCGTAGCCGCCAGTTCGTAAAGGGCGTTATCGGGGTCCTCAGACGACAAGGCAAGCTCAAACCGTCGTCTGTGTTCTTCAGAAGCCATTCAGTTGCCTCACGAATTGCGTTCTATCCGTCTGCATGGAAGCAGACGGATAGATCGTGCGTTGAACATTTCCGCTTGGTGGCTTTGGTGGGCGCCCGAGGACCTATTCACTTACGTCTGTCGTTGGTAGATGCTCGCCATTGGGCAGCAATGACGTCAATCTGCCGAATAAAGGCATCTTTGCCGTTACAGTAGCCTGCAATGTCATTGGGGTAGGACTCTGCGAGCTGCAGTTTTAGCGATTCGTATTCCTTAGCGTAGACCGGATGAGCAATCATAAAATCTCGAAATGCCAAATGTCGATCGATCTGAGGCGAACCGAGCTGGAACGCATGCACTTGGTGGGTTCGACGCCACGCACTTTCATTCTTGCGAAAATACCGCCGACCCGAAATACCGAATTCCCCCATTGCTTCATAACCAATTGCTTGCCAATGTCGCTCTTGTTGATCCAGCGACTTGATGCAATCGACGACGGCGAGCATGTCGATGATCGGTTTCGCGGAGAGACCGGGAATGGCAGTGCTCCCAATATGATGGATCGATATTTGCTGATTGCAGATACTCGACGTCAATCGCGCAGACTCCAGCGCGAACGCCTCTGGCCATAGTTCGTCATACGGAGTTACGACAACTTGTCGCATACCGACAATCCTTTGCCGCCGAATGAATTGCGATGTGTCCTTCTGCCAGGAAGCAGACGGATACATCGTGCGTTGAACTGCTCCACTTTGTGGCTTTGGTGGACGCCCTATGCGAATTCAATCCGAGCCACGTTACTGGTCAATGGCCATCTTATCGTGCCGAACACGTTGTGTCACGCACTTTTTTAGTAGAGTCTGAAGCACGCTCACTGCTGGCGACAGCAACGAACGTGCTGGTTGAAACACTTCAGCAGCGTGCACGTTTCAGTGCATCGGTCCATTCGGACGGCCACGTCGATCGTAAGACCACGTTGGCCGAACCCTCAATAGATGTTGGGTACGTCGCACCGGAATTATCCCGGCAAAACGACAGCCTTTGCAGAAGCACATTGCAGGGACACCCAACCTGAACCAGGTAGGAACTCTGTCACCGAAATGCGTGAGGAAACTTTTTCCAAAACCCTCACTGCGATTAAGTCGCGCTCTCTCGACAGCGTAGCGCCATATAGATGTTAGGCTATCCACCAGTGATTTCAACCAGCGATACTTTTTTGTCCGAATCGAAGTGCACATAAAGAAACGCATCGTCGAACCCATACGGCCCCACACCGCTCCAGCTCCCTAAATAGTAGGACCAGGTCTCGCGATATCTCAGACGATTGCCATAAACGTCCGCCTCTTCCGACATCGATGTTTGTTGGCCAAGTAGATTTTGTACCTGTTGAGCTCCCATTCCACTGGGCAATCGGCGAATGACATCTCGCGCCATCGCAGCACGGGTTGACGGGTCCGCGGTTAGCCAGCTTGCCTGCGAGAACGATTCGTTGTCGAACGGATCCATGTAACGGCCGATCGCGACGCATAAGAATAACAATCCAGCGAGCGCCACGATGGTTGACAATACAATAATTGTGGGCCTCTGCTTTTGAACTGCTGCCAAGTGTGTTTCC
>JAQGHT010000477.1 GCA_028291565.1 Planctomycetaceae bacterium
ATGCCAACTGCCGGAAAGTCAGGGTTTCCATCGTGATTGGCCGATCCGTCGAGCTTCCGGCCTTCGTTTTTCCGGAAATATTCCCGAAAGGCGTTGTACCGCGCCACGGACACTTCGACAGTATCAATATAATAGGGATGCTCCAGTAACACCGTGTGCCGAGGTGACACAGTCGCATCGGAAACATCCGCCCCCCGCAGAAACACTCCGGGCGGAACCAAGACCATCTCGACGGGATCTCGTTCGGCACGAATCTGTCGCGGCAAGCCGGTCTCAGGATCGATCAGGCTTCCCGGAATGGCTGTAAAACCTTTGGGTAAGGTCCACGCGTCGGTGCTTGATGCTGCCGCCCCAGTCGATGCGGCCTGATTCGGATTCGCAGGCATCGGTTTGCTCGTGGCGACAGCTCCGGGAGCCGTTGCAGCGACGCCGACTTGCGGGACTGAAGGCATCGGAAAACTTCCGGCAACTGCATTGCTTCCTGCGGGTGTCCCGTCTGTCGCCGAGACTATCACAAGATTTGTTGAGTCGAAACCTTTGGGAAGTGGTGTGACATCAAATGCAGGAGGCGGCAGCTTCGGCTTCGGATCCTCGATTTCCGTCACGATTTGATCCGAACTGAGGACATAATCGTCAGGACCTGGAGGCTCAACATCGGCCGCTTCAGTCCCTTCTGGCGTCTTTACCGATTTCGATTTTCCACCGGTCGCCGCAACGTTCGCCCCACCGCCATTACCCGGGGTTGCTGGCGCGATCGGCGCCGGGGCGGCGGGATTCGCATTCTGGACCACTGGCGCAGGGGCTTTTTTGGTACCGCCACCACAGCCGATGACCAGGCAAACAAAAAGTGACAGGACGAAACCAACTCGGAATTGATCCTGCATAGAGTTCATGATGGTCTCATTTATCGCGCTCAAGCGCTGTAACGAAATAAGTTGATCAAGTTGTTGTACTTTGACTATTCGGTGACCGAGAGACTTTCAGTCGTTTTGGAACACTAATCACCGCTAATTTACGCTAATCAGGATTCCATCACGCAAAGTTGTCAGGTAACTCAACTGTGACTTTCCTTGTCTTTATTAGCGTTAATTAGCGAAGATTAGCGTTCCACCTTCCCTTGTTTTCCGGTGTTACTACGAGCGATAGCGAGTGAGAACACGTTCGTAATGGAATCAATCTGATGGCGTTGCCGCATGTCCCGTTTTCTCGAAATTGGTCAACTTATTTTATTACAGCGCGCTAAACTTAAAATGTTCCGGTCGTCTTACCGGTTTGATCGGGGAATTGATTGTTTCTCGCGGGAACACTCAAAGTGAAACCGAATTAATTTGAACTTTGAGCCGTGCTGGAACTGGGTTCGTCCTGCTTCAAATTCTCGTATTCAGCTTTGAGAGCCAGCATATGTTCGCGCCAGCTCTCTTCTAATTTGACTCGGTCACCACCGAAAGCGTCATCAAAGATCCCCATCGTGACTTCTTCAGGGACTTGCAGGTCGGGCGGTAACAATTGCAAGCCTGCCAGAAACTTTGCAATCCCCTCGGAATGCTGCTGGAGCAAGAAATGTACAAGAGCCCATGACTGCGTACTGGCACGCATCGCGTCATTGGGTGTCATTGGCGGTTCGTAGCAGCGACCGCAAACGATATCGGTCATTGAGATGCGGTCGGGATCCTGCAAGGCGGCAAGATACCAGGATTGCCGCACATGGCCCACGTCTCCAATTTTGACCCAACCCATTTCAGCGGGAAGTTCAAAATACGCGGCCAAGCCATCTCGCAGCCATGCTGGAGCTGATTTCGGCAGAACTCCGCAACTGTTCGTGAACATGTAGGCCGCTTCGCGACTGATCGATTCCAATTCGAAGTTCTCAACGCCAATCGCCATCAGCCCACCAATGGTGACCACGAGTTTTTGCAATTGCGAGGTCGACATCTGATTTAACATTTCAAGCCCTCCGCCAGCCGCTCCTCCGGGCCCACCGGCCATTGGTGCGCCTCCAGCTGGCATCGCGCCCCCTCCGGGAGCACCTCCGCGCGATTGCGGATTCCGTTTGGTCAATGGGACAAGTACGAGTTCATTGACTTTGTCCTGCAGCTTTTTCAAAGGTTCCAGTGGTCCGATTTTCGCACCGTCATGAATAAACAGGACGTTCTGACTGGCAGACCAATGAATGGCAGCATCGCGAGGTCGCGTTCTCAAACCGACATCATTTGACGACGGCGGGGTCGAAATCATAGCCACTTGCAAACGTGCTTTCGGCGGATGGACCGGAAGACCGCGTTCGGCACACTTCATCACAAACACATCCAGCAGCTGTTCCAATTGTTCCAGCCGGGCCTCAGGCCGCTTGCGTTTGACTCCTCCCTTTTCGGCAACAACCGGAGGCGCCAGCAGCATGAAATGGGCACTCTTGACGATTTTCCCATCGCTGCCGCTGTACAGTTTCAGTAGAGCAGCTTCAGCTGCGGGATCGTCTGGAATCGGCTTTGCCAGTTCTTCTTTCAGTTGTTTGGCGTGTGTGCCAAATGGATGGGAGGCGTTCGCTTGCAGTAGCAGGTCGATACCACGATGAAATTCGGAAACGACACCATGGTTCAGAGCCCATGCCGTCTCCGTCAACATTTCCTCTTCCTTGCCTTTGGCGGCATTGACTTTCTTGATCGCCATTTCCTTCAAAGAAGGGAGCGTGATGACTTCAGTTCCCGGGAGTTCCTGTAGCTCAAAAGTCTGCTTCGACACGCTGACGAACGACATGAGCTTCTGCTGTTTATTAATCGTCGTCGCCTTGCCCTGCAGCACGAACGTGATGTTCGTTGTGGGGACCTTGAATACGATAAAGTCCCCATTGACCGGCGCAATCAGACTGAGGCTGATAAACAAGACGCCTACGATACCGATTCGCGACATTTGCATGAGAAACAGCACCTAAATGACGTGGCCTACGATCAAGAATCGATCAACAACATGAGCCCCGGGAAAATGGCTCGCGAACAGGATTGATTGGGACGATATCACCGTTTCAACCACGAAATCCAAAGCCACAGCTCGAATT
>JAQGHT010000319.1 GCA_028291565.1 Planctomycetaceae bacterium
CAATTCTGCGAACTCAACGTGATCGTTGACAAGTCCCCACAAGATGGCAGTTACCTCGGCGGCAGTCAAGCCGGGTACAAATCGATTCGAGCCTGACAATAATCACTGGCGCAATTGGCCGGTACGCGCTAGCGTCCAGTTCCTGGTCACCAAGCTCAGTTCACAACCCCAATGCAGATTCTAGTTGTGCCCAAAGTCCCGGCGAAATGTCTGCTGGCCCGTTCCCAACCACGACCGACAACGATTCCGTTAATGTATGCCCGTCAGCGAGAGCCAGTGCACCAGCGGCCACGCTCACCGATCGGCTCATTCCTGCCGAGCAGCAGACAATCACCGGCACTTTCGCCCGAATCATTGCCGCTACGGACTCGGTAGCCAAACGGAGCAGCCAAGCCGGATTGTCACCACCATCAGACAACGGAAAGCGGCAGCGAATCAATTCACGCGGCAGAACGGCAAATGGTTCACTGTCGCCAAGTTCAATGACCGCCTCAATTTCATTGGTCAGCAGCGTGCGTGCGTCACGGAGATCGCCCGCGTTTCCGATCCACAGCGCGTATCCGTTGACCTTTCTCATCGACTGTTCAACTTTCATCGAAATCGTCGAATTCCATTGATTGTAGATCTGACATGTGTTTCCGCAATCCGAAGGGGCCATGAGGAATCACGCCAATACCTCGTGAATGACACTGCCGTGAACGTCAGTTAGACGGAAGTCGCGGCCAGCATGGCGATAGGTTAACTTCTTGTGATCAAAACCAAGAAGATGCAGCATTGTGGCATGCAGATCATGCACGTGCACCGGATTCTCAACGGCACGATATCCGAATTCGTCGGTCGCCCCATAGACGGTGCCACCTTTCACGCCTCCTCCGGCCATCCAGACTGTGAAACCCCAATGGTTATGGTCTCGGCCTCCGCCCGGCTTGCCGTTCACCAATTCGACGGCTGGCGTGCGACCGAATTCCCCGCCACAGAGAACCAGAGTTTCATTCAGCAACCCGCGCTGTTTTAAATCAGTCAGTAACGCCGCGATGGGGCCATCACATTCATTCGCAAGGTTGCGGTGTCCCTTCTCCAGATCATTGTGGCTATCCCAGGGCTGCACGTCTCCGTGATACAGTTGCACGATGCGCACACCACGTTCGATCAACCGCCGAGCCAACAACAATTGCCGTCCGTGGATACCGTTGCCGTAGGCTTCAAGAATATGCTTCGGTTCTTGACTGAGATCGAACGCGTCAGTTGCTTCCAACTGCATGCGATAAGCCAGTTCGAATGATTGGATCCGAGCCTCGAGTTCGGGTTCGTCGTCTCGGGTCTGTTGATGCTGGCGATTGAAACGCATTAACAAATCCAGCTGTCGCCGTTGATCTTTGCGCGTCACCGCCGTACTGAGAATGTTCTCGATCAATTCTTCGACTTTGGTCTTACGGGTATCGAGATGCGTGCCCTGATAAATTCCGGGCAGGAAGGCGGCTCGCCAATTCGAAACGTCCGCGACTGGCAGCCCGGGACACATGGCAATGAATCCAGGAAGATTGGCATTCTCCGTCCCCATCCCATAAGTCACCCATGCCCCGAGACTGGGGCGGGAAAGACGCTCGTCGCCACAATTCATCAATCGCATGGATTGCTCGTGATTGGGCGTATTGGCATGCATCGATCGAATGAAGCACATGTCGTCAACATGCGCGGCGGTCTTCGAAAAAATCTCGCTGACCTCAATCCCGCTCTTCCCGTACTTTGCGAACTTGAACGGCGAACCCATTGCTGTTCCGGTGTGCCGTTCTGTCGTCAGGTTACCCGCCGGCAGGGTTTGCCCGTGGTATTTGGTGAGCAAGGGTTTGGGGTCGAACGTATCAACCTGTGACGGCCCGCCGTTCAGATAGATGTGAATAATGTGTTTGGCTTTGCCTGCGAAATGAGCCGGATGCGCCGCCAGCGGTGAGGCGGCAGCCCCCTCATTCGCGAGCAAACCCTGGTTACCAAGCATTCCAACCAGGCCCAGCATTCCCATTCCCGCGCCCATGCTTCCGAGCATTTCCCGACGAGTATATTGCAACATGGCAGTGTTTCTAGAATTCAACAATTAACAAGAGTAGTGCGAAGGCCAAGTCCCCGCCGGGACAAGACCGGTGAGATTGGAAATTCCATTGCTAATCCAGATACATCAATTCATTCGACGACAATAAGACCTGAACCAGTTGTTCCCACACCGTCAATTGTGATTGATCGTCCTTCGGTCCGTTGACAAATTCCAGACTTTCGGCGAGTTCCTGTGGCGTTGGATCTCGCAATAACGCCGCATGGTAAATGGCACCCACGCGCGCCCCTGGATTCGCGATGGAAGTGATGTCTGGACGACTGGCCAATGTCTTGGCCTGGACAATCACGAACGGCGAATTGATCGCAAACAGGGCTTGTTGCGGCACCATGGTTCTTGAACGTCGCTCGATCGATTGATCGGGAGAAGCAAAATCAAATGCTCGAAAAGTCCCCGGAAGGCTTTGTCGATCAATCAGACCATAAACGGTTCGGGCTCGACTTTGCGGGTCATTAGCGACGTCAACCGGCCGGCCTCCCTGCCTTGGATTCAAACGACCTGAAATCGTCAACAAAGTATCGCGCATTGATTCAAAATCAAGCCGTTGCCGATGTGCGGTCCACAGCAAATGATTGTCCGGATCGACCTTACGCGAGTGTGCGTCCGCGGTTGAGGCTTGCTGATAAACGTTCGAAGTCATGATCCAGCGGTGCAGCTTTTTCAGCGACCAACCCTCCTGCA
>JAQGHT010000596.1 GCA_028291565.1 Planctomycetaceae bacterium
TTTCAGTCCTGTGCTCTACCAACTGAGCTATCTGTCCCCACATTGACTTGCGTCGAATTGATTCGAGCCCGGATACAATTTCCGGACCCGATTCCCTGCGACGGGTCAGTGATGGGAGTAAAATACAACATCATCCCAAGAATGTCAAAGGATCATCGACCTTCCAAAGTCCGTTGGGAAAACTACGATTTTCATCGCCGCTTTTCGTTGATCTCTTTGAAAAAAGAGTGAAAATAAGCTATGGATGACGTCCCTTGAGATCTTCTCCTTGGAATCACAATAAAGCCAAATTCTGAAAAATCTGAGGAGTAACGCTGTATGCCATCACCTTTTCCTGGGATGGACCCCTATCTGGAAGGCGACGATTGGACCAGCTTTCATACTTATTTGGCAACGGAGATTGCTCGTCAATTGACGCCGTTATTGCGCCCAAAATATATCGCGCTTCCGGAAAAAAGATTTGATCTCATTGACCAGGAGACCTTCGCGATTGAATCGATTTATCCAGATGTCGCGGTTGCAGGAGTGGATCTCAAGGGATCTGATCACGCCGACGGACCCATCATTGCTGCCCCATATTTGATGGCCACAATCATGGACGAGTCTGTTCCTCACACCTGGGTCGAGATTCGTGACACAGGCCGGCGCCAACTGATCACGACTATTGAGATTCTTTCACCGGGCAACAAACGGGGACGGGGACGCGAAGAGTATCTTGACAAACGCAATCGACTGCTCCGCAGTCCATCGCATCTTGTGGAAATCGATCTCTTGCGGCGCGGAAGCCGGCTTCCGATGAAGGACAAATTGCCCCCTGGGGCATACTATATTTTTGTAAGCCGCGCCGAATCTCGCCCCATGGTCCAAGTCTGGCCGGTCGCACTTCAAGATTCGCTGCCAACCATCCCGGTGCCTCTCATCGTGGGTGATGCCGATGTGCCTCTCGATTTGCAAGCAGCTATTAACACTGTTTACGACCTGAGTGGCTTTGATCTGGTGCTGGACTATTCTCAGCCACCCCCGCCGACATTATCAGCTGATCAGGCCGCCTGGGTCGCGACACGCGTTCAAACGAAACAGTGACAGACGAAATTCTCAACGCATCGACACGATTCGTACTGGCGCGAATTCGACCTACGAATCGATCACGGTCATACCAGTTATCAAAGAACCTGGGGAATAACACCGCCGGACTCGCCGATTGGCGGACAGGCGTTGCCGCTCCGAACTGCCCCTCTCGACGGTGAGAGTCGATTGCAATTATACTGCGTGCCGACGTTTAGAGATTGCGGTTTCGCGGATTGGAAACGACGGATTTATGGCGAATTCTGCTGAAGACAACCTGCCCGAAGGATTGTGCCGCGCGGGTCGCTGGCTGTCGGTCATTGCTTTTTTTGTGGTCCTGTGCAGTCCGAAGCCAGACGGATTGACTCTGGAAGCCTGGCGTCTGGTCGCAGTGACAGCCGTCATGGCTGTGTTGTGGTTCACTCAGGGCCTGCCGATCGCAGTGACCGGATTGATTCCGCTCGTATTCTATCCACTGATGAGCATTCGCAGCGCCGACCTGGTCGCCAAATCCTATATCGAAAGCAACATCTGGCTGTCGCTGGGGGGCTTCATTATTGCCTTGGGAATTGAACGCTGGGGCCTGCATCGGCGGATGGCACTGCATATTCTGTGCTGGCTGGGGACGAGCCCGCGAGGTCTGGTCCTGGGATTCATGCTGGGGACCGGATTTGTCTCGATGTGGATCAGTAACACGGCAGCGACATTGATGATGTTGCCGATCGGTGTCGCCTTGTTGAAGACACTCGAAGAAATCGCGGGGATTAAGAGCACTGCCGTGGCGGTCCCGATTCTGGCTGCGGATCCAGGGTCAAAGCCTGCAACTTACGAGCCGCAAGAAATGAACTTGCTGGGTTCCGAAGATTCCCGGCCCACGATGCCGTCGGCCGCGGCCCTGCTGCCGAATACCATGCCTTGGCTGCCCGCTCTCAGTGTGCCGCTGGTGTTGGGAATCGCCTATTCCGCCAGTATTGGCGGCGTGGCGACACCTGTGGGAACTCCAACCAATGTTGCCTTTCTGGGAATCTGGGCCAAGCAGTTTCCGGATGCCCCACGAATCTCTTCAGGGGCGTGGATTATTTCGTTTACGCCTCTGGCCGTGCTGATGTTATTCGCTTCGTGGCTGGTCCTGACCTGGCACTTGCCCTGGCGGACCCAAAAGCATTGGATGAACTCCAGCTTCTTTCGCCGTCGCCTGGAGAAAATCGGTCCGCCTAAACGCGGTGAGATTGTGATGTTCATTATCTTTGTTTCGACAGCATTGCTGTGGGTCCTGCGTCCGGAGTTCAAACTGGGTGCTGAACCGCTGTTTATTGGCTGGACGAAATGGTTGGAGCTGACTTTGCCGAAACTGGGCTGGACGGGTTTTAAAGCCAGTTTCGTCGACGACGCGACGGTTTCAATCGGCATGTGTCTCTTAATGTTTTTCATTCCCATTGAGCGGGACGCCGAAGGCCGGACGTCATTCCTGATGGACTGGCCAACTGCAGAGCGCTTACCATGGGGCTTGATTCTGTTGTTTGGTGGCGGATTCGCCGTTGCGGACGCCTTCCGGGCGACTCAGCTGGAACAATGGGTGGGTCAAAGTATCGCGACGCTCGTTTCATGGCGGTCACCGTTGATTTGGGTCATTATTGTGGCGACCTGTTTGACATTTCTCTCAGAGTTCACCTCGAACGTGGCCACGGCCAATATGTTCCTGCCGATCCTGGCCGGCGTGTCCGTGTCATTAGGGATCGATCCACGAATGTTGATGCTGCCTGCGACGATCGCGACCAGTTTTTCGTTTATGCTGCCGGCCGGAACGCCCCCGAATGCAATCGTGTTTGGTACCGGCCGTGTCCGCATTGATCAGATGGTCAAATATGGATTTATTCTGAACTGTATGGGGATCATTCTGGTCACGCTTGTGGCCACATTGTGGATGGTGCCACGCATGGGAATTGTGCCGAATGAATTACCCGAATGGGCGGTCACAAAGCAGCCTTGAAGACTGCGTGATTGGGGTTTGGGGAAAGATTAGGGCGGATTGACCGTGCGTATACGGAAGCGCGTCTGAACACAGCGGGATTCAACGACGGGAATTTGAAAGACAGAAATGGACAGGATCGGCGTCGGCTTTATCGGTCAGGGCGAAGAAGGCCGCTTTCATCTCGAGCGGTTTCGATTTCGCACGGACTGTCGTTGCGAGGCCGTCTGGTTTTCCACCAGAGATCTGACAATAGGAAACCCGGCCCGATTGGCTGCTAAAACCGTCCTGTCTGCGCATGAGATCCCGGCCAACACCTCGATTTCGCTCGTTGTGATCGACGTTCCGCTGACTGACCGCCTTTTCTCGCATGAAGTTGCTGCGGAGTGTTTGCGGCACGGACAGCATGTGCTGATGGGGTTTCAGGGGTTTGATCGCCCTGAGAATCTGGTGGAACTGGCAGAAATCGCGCGTTTGGCAGATCGACAGCTGTTTGTGCCGGCGCTGCATCGTTGGGAAAGTTCGTTCCTCGGAGTCCAATCGGTGATCGCTTCGGGTTGTCTGGGCGATTTGATTCAGATCCGCAAGATTTCCCGCCAGTACGTCCCTGAAGAACTATCGCAACCCAAGCAAATTGTCACAGATTTCAGCCAATCTCTGGATCGGCTGTGGTTCGAGATGCTCGACGAATTGCTGGAATTCTGGCCTCAGCCAGTCAAGCTGATATCAGCCGCGGACGAATACGCTCCGGATTTGCCAGCCACGCGCCAATCACGAACTGGAAGATCCGTGGAGTTGAAATTTGTAGGGGGATGTGTCGTGCATCTGGAACTCAACCGCCGCAGTCTGGCACCTTTGGAAACGGGTTGGGTCCTGGAAGGCCGGAGTGGTGGCTTCGCAGATCGAAAAAAGTATCGTGCGACTGCGGATTTTGAACTGGTGGATGTCCCGGTAGAATTTCCGCCTACGGATCAAAACGGATTCTACAATGCGGTCGTCGCCACGATTCGTGATGGCAGGCCGTTCCCCGTTACTCTAAACTCAGTACAGCGGGTATTGGAATTGATGTTGGAAGAAAGATAAGTTATCCCATGCGCTTTTGTGTTCTCTCTCTGATCCTGATTGGCGGATCAGCTCTCATCAGTGCCGAGCCAAATCCGAATGAATTCAAACCATCTGCCGAAGCCTTGCGGCAGATGGCGGCATTTCGAATGCCTGCTGGATTGAAAGTCGATCTGTTTGCCTGTGATCCGCAGCTGGGAAGTCCGGTCGCGATTGGACTGGACGAAAAAGGCCGAGTCTATGTCGCGGAAGAGTATCGATTCAACCGCGGAACCGAGGAAAACCGGACCCGGCCATTTCTGCTTGAGGACGATCTGCAGATCAAGACCCTCGACGACCGCCTGAAGATGTTCGAGAAACATGCCTCGAAGTTTGAAGGAGGCATGGGCTGGTTTACCAAATACTCGGATCAAGTGCGACTGCTGGAAGACCAGAACGGCGACGGCCATGCGGATCGTTCGACGGTTTTCGCGGGCGGATTCAACGGAATTCTGGACGGTCTCGCGGCTGGCGTGATGGCCAAGGACGGCGACGTCTATTTCACCTGCATCCCGAACCTGTGGATGTTGCGGGATACGGACAACGACGGAGTCGCCGATGTTCGCCAAGTGATCCAGACGGGATTTGGCGTCAATGCCGGATTCCTGGGGCATGACCTGCACGGTTTGTGCTGGGGACCCGACGGGATGTTATATTTCTCGGTCGGCGACCGCGGTTTTGATTTGAAGACTCAGGAGGGCGCCGCCCTGTCCGGCCCACGGACCGGGGCCGTGTTTCGCTGTTTTCCAGATGGCTCGCAATTGGAAGTCGTCCACCGCGGCCTGCGGAATCCGCAAGAGATTGCGTTCGATGATTACGGCAATCTATTCGCCGCGGACAACAATTGTGATTTGGGAGACCACTCGCGATTGGTCTACATCCTGGAAGGAGCAGACAGCGGTTGGAATATGGCATATCAGACCATTCCGGAACCCTACTTGACTGGCCCATGGCACGCAGAAAAGTTGTGGCATCTGCATCACCCTGGCCAAGCCGCCTGGATTCTGCCGCCCGTTGGGAAGCTGGGGGCGGGGCCATCTGGATTCTGTCATTATCCGGGGACCGGTTTGCCCGTCCGTTATCAGAATCATTTTTTTCTGTGTAATTACACCGGCAACGGAGGTATTGAAGCGTTCACCACGAAGCCAAAGGGGGCAGGATTCGAGCTGATCGATCAGCATGATTTTCTCAAGCCGATTTTCGCCACCGATGCCGAATTTGGCTATGACGGCAAGCTCTATGTTTCCGACTTCGTGGCCCTAGATTGGAATGGCGCCAGCAAAGGAGGCCGGATCTACGCGGTCCAAGATCCCGTGGCCCAGGAAACCGACGTCGTAAAGGAGACGAAAAAGCTGTTCCAGGAAGGCTTTTCCCAGCGCTCTGGTGACGAATTGGGCAGGCTGTTATCGCATGCCGATCAGCGGGTGCGACAGCGGTCTCAATTCGCCCTGGCGGACCGAGGTACCGAAATCGCTGGTTTGCTCAGCGGCATTGCAGTAAAAAATGAGAGCTTGATGGCGCGACTGCACGCCATCTGGGGCTTGGGTCAAGTCGCGGCTAAGCATCATGAACAACTCAATTCATTGCTGCCGCTGCTGGATGACTCCGAACCCGAAGTCAGAGCTCAAGTGGCGAAAGTGTTTGGGCAAGTTCGGAGTTCTCTCGCCAATGAAAAACTGGTCCTGCTATTGAAGGACCCATCGCTTCGAGTCCGGTTGTTTTCCGCACAAACCTTGGGACGTACTCGACATCAAGCAGCGATGGCCCCATTAGTAAAACTGATCGAAGAGACCGGCGAAACTGATCCGTATTTGCGGCATGCGGCGATTCAGGCTCTCGTCAGTATTGGCGACCGTGAAGCCGTCTGGGAATTACGGACATCGACCAGTCCGGCGGTAAGGTTAGCAGTCGTGCTCGTGTTGCGCCGATTGAAGGATCCTGCTGTCTCCTTTTTCCTGACAGATGCGGACCCACTCGTCGCGACCGAAGCCTCCCGGGTCGTCAATGATTTACCCCTTGAATCGGAGACCGGAAAACTCGCGGCACTGCTGAAAATGATCGATCCGGTGCTGGCACCAGAAGCATTGATGCGCCGGGTACTGAATGCCAATTTACGAATTGGCGAAACCGAACAGGCCGTCGAAGTCGCGAAGTTCGTCACAAACGAACGCGCACCAACGGCGATGCGAACCGAAGCGTTACAGATCCTGGCAGCCTGGACTGGTCCGTCCAAACGGGATCGGGCCAACGGCTTCTGGCGTCCATTGCCGGCCCGGGATCCGCAACTGATTCAAGGCGTAATGAAGGAGTTCGCCATGCCGATCCTGACCAATTCATCAGGAGAACTCCAGCTTTCTGCAATGCGAATTTTGACCCAGTTCGAAGTCGCACTCGACCACGAGCTGTTCTTCAAGTGGGCCGGGGAAACGAATCGCGATGTTTCGCAGCGCATTGCTGCCCTGAACTTGCTGTCAGCCGGGAAGGATCCTCGCTATCCGGACCTCATCGCCACTCTCATCACTGATAAGCAACCTCGCGTGCGAATGGCGGCGAGACAGGGTTTGGTAGCCTCGAAGCAAGGTGCAGAACAGGCGCTGCCTCTGATACGCGGGGTACTCGACGGCGATCAATTCACTGTCCTGGAAAAACAGCAGGCTTTCCGGATGTTGGCCGAACAGCAAAGTTCCGCAAGCGATCAAGTGCTGTTGACGTGGACCGAAAAACTCATCGAAAAGACGGTTGCTGAAGAACTGAAGCTGGATGTGCTGGAAGCGGCTAAGCAACGCCTGAAGAATGAAGATTTGCGTTTTGTCACAGAATTTGAAGCCGCGATTCCGCAAGAGAAACCGCTGGAAAAATTTCGCATCACACTACAGGGAGGTAATGCGGAGCAGGGTAAACGGATTTTCACGAGCCATGTGACGGCACAATGTTTTCGCTGCCACAAGATTAAGGGACACGGAGGTGAGGCCGGCCCTGATTTGACCCAGGTGGCGGCACGCAGTAACCGCGAGCATTTTCTGGAATCAATGATCGACCCAAACGCCAAACTGGCTCCAGGATTCGGTTCGGTCACATTGTTGCTCAACGATGGCCGCGTGGTCGCGGGGACCATAAAGGCCGAAGACGCGAAACAAATCACCGTGCTGACACCTGATAATCAGCAAGTCGTCGTTCCAGTGGCAGACATTGACGAACGCACGGCTGCGAAATCGGCAATGCCGGCAGTCGGCAACGTTTTGAAGCCGCATGAGATTCGAGATGTGATTGAATATTTGTCAACGTTAAAATGAGGAACAGCCTTTTCAGGCCACCGGCTTGTGAAACGAATTGATCATCGAATTTTATGGATAAACTGGCGTTTTGGACGATTCTGGCGGGGATTCTCAGCGGGACTTCGTGCGCCCTGCTGGGCTGCTATCTCGTCCTACGCCGCCTGAGTTTACTCGGCGACGCGATCAGCCATGCTGTTTTGCCGGGTATTGTCGTCGCCGTATTGTGGTCGGGACAGGTGGCAGGCTGGCAGGTCTTCGTGGGTGCCGTGATTGTCGGATTATTAACGGCGTTCCTGACGCAGGCACTGGCCAATATGGGCAACGTCCCGGAAGACTCCAGTATGGGAGTCGTGTATACCTCGCTGTTCGCTCTGGGTGTGATTCTGATTACGCAGTTCGCTTCGCAAGTGGATCTCGATCCAGGTTGCGTGCTTTATGGCCAGATTGAGTACCTGCCGCTCAACCGTTTCACCTGGGCTGGATGGGA
>JAQGHT010000639.1 GCA_028291565.1 Planctomycetaceae bacterium
GGGCGCGACCCTGACCGTTGCCTTGCCAAATCTCAAATCTGCGGAGCCTGACCCCATCCTTGTGAACACGTGACATCGGAGTTTCCAATAACGAGATGGCAGTGAATGAATATCGCTGATGGCGTCCATCATGTGACTTGATGTGGGCTTGTACGCCGGCGCCCAGCATGACTGGAAATGGTCACTGAGGATCGATTGTTGTAGTCGGAAGATTGTGCGATGCGTTCCACGGAAAGGAGCAGGCACCGCATGTCATCCCCTCTCTGCGACGGAACGCTGAAGTGCCTGTCCCTTTTGTTTCCTGCCCCGTTTTTACATGGTGGCTGTAGCTCCGTCTGGTTAGAGCGCGTCAACCTCTGGCCATAACTTCGTCGATTCGCTGTTGACTGACCTTGAAGATCGTTGGCAAGCGCCTCACCCTCGCGATTTTTGATTCTCACCGATCAATTCGAGGCAAGAGCATTGCCAGTAGGCTCGATACCAGCAAGGAGGGCAGAAAAGTCCAGTAGAGCCATTCGGGATGCTGGGCCTGATTCGCGACTGCCGTGAGGATCGCCACCACGATGCCACCCAGTCCCCAGGCGAAGCCCATCGTCAGCGAGGACGCGATACCAGTGTTGTTCGGAAAGAGTTGATGAGCGTAGGAAATGACCGCAGCAGTGGTGCCATTGAGGACAAGTCCGGCCAGCATCAACAGCCCGACCGTGACGTAATAGTTGCCGTGCCAGATCCCAAGTCCCACGACCAGCGGGAATGCGACGAGAGGGTCGAGGATCAGGTGCCGCCGTTCCGTTCCGTGTACGAATTTTCCAGCCAGATAGAGCATCCCCAGGCTCCCCGCGCTCAGGAATACACTTTGCGTCAAGCCGATCGCGCCCACGTCGACACCTTGATTGGCCAGCGTGAATGCCACTGCTTTGGGGATCCCCACGGCAGGCAGCACCCGACACGTGCTGACCAGCAGCAACAGTCCGGCCATTTGGCCGTGTTCCCTCAGAAATGGAATCAGCCGGACTCGCTGTGAGTCAGCAGGTTGCTCACGTCGTTTTGATCCGGCTCGGCTCCCCAGTTCCAGCAGCACAACCAGCACGATACCGGGCAGGATCAATAGTGCCAGAGAACGCAGACCCCATGCCTGGACGCAGTAGCCCCCGATCAATGGCCCGAGTCCCAAACCCAAAGTACCGCCGAGCAGCAAAATGGAGATGCCCCTGGTTCGCTTTCCTTCCAGCACCGTACCGGCCATCGTGACCGCTTCCGGATGAAAGGCACCAATCCCGACCAGTCCCAGTGTCAATACGGCACACAACGCCCCCACATGCGGCAGAACGCCCAGCAATGGAAGGCAGATGACACCCACCAGTGGGCCGATCCACACGATGGCAGGGATATGCCATCGATCCCGCAGCAAACCGAAAACTGGCTGGCTGAAGTTGACCGCGAGCATGGCCACAGTCAACAAAAGCCATTGGCTCCACGGAGTCAGTCGCAATTCGCTGGACAATCGCGGCCACAACGGCTCGACCAGCATCGCGTAGGTGTCCACAATGCAATGCAACAGACTCAGGCAGACCAATGCGCGAACGGATGACATGCGGCCTCGTGACGCGGGAAATCGGTGGGAGGGAACAGGCAGGTGACTCCCAGTCTAACCGTATCCCGATGAAGTGACGAGTCGGGAGATATCCGTGTCGAACACTTCGACTCTGTCGTCGTCCTCGAGGTGGAACGAATTTTCTGGGAGAAGGCGACCATCCTCCACGCGGAATACCACAGACCAACAGATAAGCCATCACCCGACAGATTTTCTCGCCATTATCCTGCCAGCAAAATACGATGGTGCCGAGGTCTCTCCAAACGCGATCGAGATGACGCGGCAAGAGACAAGATCGATCTCGGTGCAAGTCCGACACACCGAGTCAGATCGGTCAATGTGACCGATGCAGAATTACACCACTCCAAGCGGTGGGCAAAACAAAAGTTCAAATCCTGTCGCCTCGACTTTTCTCCGCATCTCCGTCTTTCCCTGACAAGCGACATTGCACTATGGAGCAGCTAACCAGTTTTCGCATCGTTCCGACACTCCAAACGGCTCTCGAATGGGGTCAGGCACCACACATTTCAGATTTGGCGGACTGACGCCGTCAATAGAATGAAAATCTGTCCCCGCCAATTCTGAATTCTGCGGTGCCAGACCCTTTGTTGCTGCACCATTCTGACCATACCGCAGCAGGTCGCCGTCAAGGATGCAAAACGTGCAACGTCCAGTCATGGAACTGAATACGTTCTAAACAACGAGGAACGGTTCGCTGAGTTGCGTGTCGGTAACGAACGAACGCGTTTTTCAGGTCAAGGATTTCTAATCATTGGAGTTTCAGGCTTGAATGCATCACTTTCATGAAGAAAATGGACTCAAAAAAGCTTGCCATTCCGTGTGTCACACCGCGTCAAAGATTTTATTTGTTCTTGATACGCCGAACCGAAAGTGCAGGAAAATGAGACGATTGACTGAGCCCGCGAGAGAAAAAATGAAAACTGCTGTTGATTCCAACCACATACGGGCTTTTTTCTGAGCTGCCTGGTGTGATTAAAATTGAGCGGACTAGAACGGTTCAGGACCCGCGCAGCAATGACTGTCGCAAGATATCGACTCGGGAAGTGGTCATTGGTCACTTGTCATTCGTCGTTTGTGAAATGCCCTTTCACCCCAATGACGAATGACAAATGACAATACTCGCAAGTGCGATACGACCAGGAATTCGGACAGTAATTATTGCGAGGATCCTTAACCTTGCGTCGTCCGGTTTGTGATCGGAGGATCGTGCCACTGCTTGCCGTTGTACTCAACGTAAGCAGTGCAAACACAAGTTCGAGGTCGCACTGCATGAGGATTGAGTAGAATCCCAAAGCAGTGGTGATGGCAGATTCAAAGTGAAACTGCTATTGCTTCACGGAGGTGGGTGGTGGCTTGGAGGGCTTGCCTCGTGGAGTTTATCGTTGGCGTGTGGGGTGTCTTCGCTTCGGCGGTGTTGGCTCTTGACGGACTGGAAGTCCATCCTACGGGGAATAGGTGGCCTGCGGCTAGTTCGACTTCGGTTCGATTGGGGCGCGTGGCCTCGTTCTGTCAGGTCGAGAGAATCGGGCTACAGTACGTTGACTTGTTGGGAAATTCGCGAAGAAAAGTTGAGACTATTCGCTAATCTCCCGCCACCCCGCTCGCCGGGGTGGTTCAACGGCCTTTGCACTACTTGAACCCTGGAAAAAGAATAGTGCAGAGTCCGTGGACCCACCCCGGCAAGCCCGGTGGCGGGGGATCGGCGAAAAGTGTCGAAAAGTTTCTCGATTTCCTTGCCATTCGGTGTGTCACACGGAGAGCAAATTTTGAAATTATTTCTGTCAGTTGAGGCATCCTGCCACAAGAAAGCAGCCAAGTCCAAGACTTTCAAATGACTCGGCAACATTGCGGCGAATTGAGGTGGAAAAGCACTTTTCACTGGCAATCTTTTGTCGCCAGATAATTGCTTCGCGGAAATCAGGTCTGGTAACAAGAACGGTAAGTCATAGTCACTAAGGATCGGAGAATCAATAAGTGTCTGAACTCTCGCAGTGCCGGAGGGGACGTCACGAAGGATTCTAGCGTGGCGAATGCCGCGTAGATGAAATCGTGAGATTTTGGGCGGAACACGTCGATCGGCCCGAATTCTCACGAATTCAGCTACGAAAATCCTTGTCGCCCTCCGGGATTGATAATTCATTACCACTTATCACGACAGTAATTCAATCGCCGATCCTTAGTCAGCTGACCAACTCGGAGGAGTAGCAATGACGGGCGAATTCGATTTGAGAATTTACCGCGACTGTGCAGTGATAGCATCTGGGAAAAACGAGATGTACAAATTTGTTCAAACAATTAATGCGTCGCGCAACCGATCTGGACAGCGGACGTGTTGGCTGCACATCACCGGGCGATGTCGACGGCAATTTGTCGCCAATTGGGTACAGAATCGATGCTTTCCTCCAATCTTCCGCCACCGGGCTTGTTCCGGTCGGTCCACGGCCTATGCACTACTCTTTATCCAGAGAGTTCTTTTACCTCAAGTAGTGCAAAGGCCGTTGAACCACCCCGGCAAGCGGGGGGGCGGGCGAATAGCGAATAGTCTCCAGAATGCTCGCCAATTGGGTACACATTCCCGCCGATCGGGTTCGGATAACTCGCCAATTGGGTACACATTCCCGCCAATCGGGCACGGATTACTCGCCAATTGGGTACACATTCTCGCCGATCCGGTACGGATTACTCGCCAATTGGGTACACATTCCTGCCAATCGGGTACGGATTACTCGCCGATTGGGTACAAATCCGCCGCTCCGAGTCAATGTGAGTTGATAGCCGTCGTTGAGTTCAAACAACTCAACTTGAGGCAACGAGAAATCGATTGCTGGTGCCACGCCGCAAATAGTGGTCAGCATCCTGGCCAGCTTTGGCCAGCTGCTGGATCAGGGGTCGGCGTGTTTCGGGGAAGCTTAGTTCAAGTTTCGCAGATTTCCACTTTAGACTTTAGGACCGGCGCATCAATAACTGTCGGAAGTTGCCAACGGCATTTCAGGTCATCGACGGGCAAGAGTGCCCATCCTACGGCACTTATTGCTGCGCAAATCCTTAGAAGCTGCCAAACAACCGGTGCGTCGCAGAGTTTGCCTGAACGGCTATTGAAAAGCTCTTCGAATGCGAGTTTCGGAGAGACATCGCCTACAACCAATGTCGGTTCTTTGTCAGCGACTTATGGAGTTTGTCAGATCGAGGATTGTTTTATCAGGCGGGGGTGCCTTCGTTCACGCCATTTAAAGAATCTAGCAGCCCCTGAACTCGATTCTCCAAGGCCTGAGTCAGGGCGTGAGAGCCGTCCGGTTGCGCGATGTAGGGCTGAGCGGCGATTGGTTCGCCGAATCTTACGGTGATTCGGCGCTCGCCCTTCACAGATGGATAGGACAGCCCCAACACGTCTTCCTCAAACTTGTCAATGATTTCGGCCAGTCGCTCGATCGTGGGCTGGGTGTGTGCATAGTCGCCAGGATAGCTGAAGAGTTGCACGATGAAAAAAAGATCGTCCATTTCCAATAGCAACTGGATCCGCTCGTCTGCCGGCACGTCCGGCTTCTGGAGGACCTGGATGTGGTGGCGGCGAACGTCTTTGACTCGTTCGGGAATGATTCCCCCTTTGGATTTGATTCCGGACCGCTGTTCCATCCGCGATAAAAGTGTTTCCGCCAATTGCCGGAGGCGTCCTGAAAGGGGGCCAGCTTGTGGACTATTGAGGTATTCCAGTTCCTTTAAAGTCAATATGCCTTCGGCAACCCGGTAGACTCGGTCTTTGAGCGACAGATCGGGACGCGGACGCCAGTTGAACCGGCCTTCCAGATTCTCGAGAACCTTCAGCAGGTTTTTCGTCGGATCCTCGCAATACCAGATTTTGAGTGCCGTCGGCACCAGTACGATCGGACGGTCCGCACGCTTGGCCGCGGATATCGCCATGGCTGCTGCGCCATCTCGAAAGGGGGTCAGACGATCATTGGTGTGATAGATATCCCCTTCCGGGAAGACCACCAGCGGATAGGGACTGGTTTTAATGATATCGACGGCTGTCTTGAAAGCACGCAGGTCGGTTCCTTCACGGTCGATACTGAAGACTCCGTGAGCCTGGAGCACCCAGCGTTCCCAGCGCGTGCTCATGGCGAAGACTTGCCAGGCCGCCAGAAAATAGAACGGCCGATTCACGGTGGCGGCCGCTTCGAACATGGCATAAGAATCGTAATGGAAGGAATGATTCGGTGTGATGAGGACTCCAGCCCCGGAATCCAATGCCTGCTGCAGATGCTCGACTCCTTCTACGTCGATGCGCGTAATCTTTTGCTCGCGTTTAATCTTTCGCAACCGCTGCCGACGCATCAAGCGTACCCAGAATGGACTGAGTTTCGGTGCCCACCACTGCGGGGGTACGGCGAATGGTTGTTGATTCATGAACGTGAATTCCAGATCAGCAGGCGGACGAACCTCGAAGCATCGAAACTGAGAAACTCATTCTGGAAGCAGACCGCGTTCCCTTAATTCCTGCAGGTTGTCGGGGGCACTTTGAACGACTCGGTCGGCGGTATACTTCAGAATCGCCATGCCGGCCAAACGGGCTGGTGCGGAGATGATGGCCACACGATCTTCGTCCTCAGAATCCAATTGCCGTTCAAGTTTGGCAATGGCCTCTTCGACCTGGTCACTGACGATTCGCTCGGGGCCGACTTGATTGGTAAAACGCAGGTTCGAAAAGGCGGCAGTGCGTGACATCATGAACTCGATGGCTCGCCCTTCGTCGTCGCCGTCAAAAAAATTGAGAAATTCCGGACCATCATTATCGGGCCGAATGATCAGCGGACGGGTAACTTTGACTTCGCCGCGACGAATCTTGACCAGCTTTTCGGGGGGATGTCCTTCAGTCACCAGAAAGTAGTCCAGTACCGACTCCCCGAACGTAAAGAGCGAATACCGCACGGAGCGAACGATTTTGATCGTGTCCCAGGCAGACCGCAAACGGCGCAATTCGTCGTAGTCGTCGAACATGGAATCTCGCAGTCTTGTTGATTGATCGTGCGGCAAAACTCGTTTTGAGAACAGATGTCCCATTCTGACGAGTCCCACGCGTCAATTATAGCCATCGTGTCTGGCGACGTCTTTCCGCCAGGAATCGTATTTGTCGAATGCCAACCGTCATCGTAATCGATTGAGAAGACTTGGCAATTGAATCGTGTTGTTCCGGGTACGGAACTTGCTTCTGCAAATCATCCCGTAACGATCTCGGTGTCCTGACCCGGCACACCGGTCTGGAGCGATAGATCGAATAGTTGTTTCGCAGGTCCAATTCGGTCTGCGAAGGAAAAATGACGCAGCGGTTTTCGGCGAACTTGAATGAATATTCCTGTCCGGCCCGGAAACAAAGAAATACCTCTGGCAAAATTGGCACGACCGGCAAACCGTGCCGGACTCCCGCGATGGCAATGCAGTTCAAATTGTCAATCGGGGATTTTGAACTTGCAATTAATTTTGAAAAAATGACAAAGCCCGTAAGTCGTTCTTACACAGACTCTCCAATTTACCAGTCTCCACTTTACTGATTTGATTCGGAACTCCGCATCGGAATGTGACAGGTCAGAACGTAATGGGCACAGTATGTGAGCTAAAGAGTCACACTCGGCAGTCAGAATCGCTTGGCAAAGCGGTTCGGCGGGAAGTTCTGGACTCTCGATTGCGCACAAGTAAGCATGCGACGTTTCATCGCGGGGATCAGTTTTGAAAAAGATTCATTCGTGGCCGCGAACAGTATAAAAGCCTTGGATAAATCCGCTCTAGCCACATTTTGCGGATGTTGCTAAACTCCCAACCCAGAATGGTGCCTTCGTGTCGCAACAGTTTGTATGTCAAGCAGTTAGCACACATCGGCGTCCGCAGGATGCGACGTTGCCGGTGACAATTTTCCCATTTCAAGACTTCATCTGTCGTACGGAAAGGATTCTGGCGCAGATGCCTTTACTCAACAAACGGACGTGGTTCGGGTTGTGTGTTTGTTGTCTGGCAGGAGCATGGAGCTCTGTTGCTGTGGCACAAACTGCAGTCCAGGCGAAACGGTACCCGAGCGGTCAACCGACGGTGGCTCAGCGCGCAGCGCCACGTGAATCGTCTGACGAAGAAGACGCGGTTCCGGCCAGTCCCGGGCGATCAACGCTGGGGGGGCGACCAAAAACGGCAGCACAAGGTGGCGCAGCCGCACAGGGCGGTAACGGAGGCCGCGCACCCGCTCAAGCCGGGCGCGCCGTGATGCAACCCGCGCTGCCGGCTCGCCCGGTCGGCGAGGCCATGCGAATTCCCAAGTTGAGTCCTGAGATGGAAGCAATTCTGAAAGAATGGGAAGAGAAGTCGGCGAAGGTCACGCGTTTGGAAGGGGAATTCGAACGGACCACTTACGACGACGTTTTTGAGGTTCAGAAGGTTTCCAAAGGGAAATACTGCTTCGCGAATCCAGACAAGGGCTCGTTTCATCAAACTGCCATTGATGTCCCGCCGAACTCTGTGGGTAAGCGAATCTCTGAGAAAAGTGGAAAGCCATTTCGATTGAAATCCGGCCCCAACGAACGCTGGATCTGCGACGGGACCAAGATCATTAAGTTTGATGATGATCAAAAGGATAAGGTCTATGAAGAAATTCTGATCCCCGAACAAGACCGTGGGCAAAACATTCGGAATGCACCCTTGCCGTTTGTCTTTGGAATGAAGGCTGCCGAGGCCAAGCAGCGCTATAGTTTTGTGTTGGACAAAGAGAAAACGAACGAAAAGCAGATTCGGGTCAAAGTCATTCCGCTGCTCCCGCAGGATATCGCGAACTACAAAGTCGCTGAAGTGATTTTGGATCGTGCCACGTGCCTGCCGTTGGCTGTGAAACTGACGAGTCCCACGGGAACGTCTCAAGATGTTTATATGTTTCCCAAGGACAAATTGGTCGTAAATAGCAAAGGTTGGGTTCGCTGGCTGGTTGGAGATCCGTTGAAGCCCAATCTGAACGGTTATAAAAAGCTCGTTAGCAAGCAAGATGAAGGCGTGCAAATGGCCCCGTTGCCAACGAATCGACGGACGACTGCAGCACCAGAAATGGGGCCGCAGCCGCTTGGTCCGAAAGCGAAGCCTCGCCAGACGGCGGAAGTCATTCAGGAAGAGGATGTCACGCCAACTCCGCAACGTAAGGGAGCGAGATTGCAGCAACGGGTGGATGACTGACTTCGGTAGGACGGTTTTCAACCTGTCCGTCGTGTGGAGCAGGGACAGGTTGAAAACCTGTCCTACTTCAAGAATTCTCGGCTTCTCCGCCTAGTACCGCACTCACTGGTTCGCCACTGCTTGCTGGCCGAGTGAATCCATCCAATCCAAGGCGCGTTCCCGGATGAATGCCCAACGCCTGATAAAGGGTGGCGCCAAAGTTTTCTGGAGTCACGGGGTTGTCCAGAACGTAAGCTCCCTGTTTGTCTGACGCTCCATAGACCAATCCGCCGCGCACGCCTGCTCCTGCGAGTAATGCGGAATAGCAGGCGGGCCAATGATCGCGGCCCTGGTTGCTCACCTTGGGCGAACGGCCGAACTCTCCGACCATCACGACGAGGGTATTTTCCAGGAGACCTCGTTGGGAGAGATCTTCCAGCAGTGCCGAGACTGATTGATCGATGCGCGGTAAGGCGAAGCCCAATCCGTACGAGCCTGTTCCGAAAATGCTGCCGATGTGTGCCGCTACGGGACCATGCATATCCCAAGTTTGCACATTGGTGAATTTCTCTCCTTCAGCCAAGCCGCACCAGGCAGTCACGTTGACCAAACGTACGCCAGCTTCGACCAGTCGACGAGCCATGAGTAGGTTCTGTCCGAGCGGGTGGCGTCCGTAACGATCGCGTGTCTGGTCCGCTTCTCGAGTCAGGTCAAATGCCTGGCGAGCTTCTGTTCCCGCCACGAGTTCAAAGGCACGTTCCTGAAATCTTGCAAATCCAGGGGATGTGGATCTGCCTCCTGCCGTTGAAGCGGATTCCAACTGTTGCATCAGTTGTTGCCGCGCCAAAAGTGCATTGACTGAAACGCCCGCGGGAGGATCGAACGCGGTGAATCGAAAGTTCGCGGCGCTGGGATTATCCATGTCCGTCCCCACGCGCAGCGGACTATGGGCTGAACCCAGGAACCCGCCCTTGAGATAGCGGGGCTCCACATCGCCTGCCAGGTTTTGGAGCCAGACATAGGAGGGAAGATTGCGTGTAGCCGGCCGAATGCGCGAGACGACCGAGCCGTAATAGGGGGTTTCAGGCATTGGAACCGAATGCCCAGTCATCGCGACATGCATGCCGCCGTCATGTCCGCCATTGCCGTGAGTCATCGAGCGAACGATTGCAAAGCGATCCGACAGCATGGCGAGCCTGGGCAGCTGGTCCGTCAGATTGAGACCTGGCGTTCGGGTTGCAATTGGCCGATAAGGGCCTCGGATGTCTTCGGGCGCGTGCGGTTTCGGATCGAGACTGTCGATATGACTCGCGCCGCCGTACTGCACGATGAAGATACACGATCGCTCTGGACCGGTGGCTCCATTCGGAATAAGAGGCGCACC
>JAQGHT010000647.1 GCA_028291565.1 Planctomycetaceae bacterium
ATCAGCACGGCAATAATCGCAATGACAACCAGAAGTTCGATCAAGGTAAAACCTGACCGAGAGCGCAGACGCCTACCGCGAGCAAGATTGTTCATACGGACGATCCTCAAAAATATGACAAAGCAAAAAGACAATTGGCTTTGATGAGATCGTGAGCGCGTACGAGTACGCATGTGTTAACATACACGTCTTGAAATATCTATTCAAGACCAATGACACCGAGAGCTGCGAACTCGCCAAAGATACGGGCGAGATCTCGGTTTGCGCTATACCGCACTCACCCCTGTTTGGGCTGTGGGAGTCCAGCTTCGGTTAGTCACTCCGACTCGGTGAATTTGAACGGCGAGATGCTCAAATGCGTGTATGAACACTTGCATTCTGACTTCAGTCGGCGGTGAGTTCACTGACTCCGTCACTGGTAACAAACAGCAATTTGGCCGTCAGCGGATGATCCATCTGCCTGAAATCTTCGGCCACTTTTTGACGAACATGTTCAACGGCTTCAGGGGTTTGCAGGCTGACAGCGACGAAGAAGTCGCGATTGGGCATTCCCACCGCGAATTCCCGGCCCAGGACTTCCTGCAGCTTGCCTCGAAATTCAGAGCTCAAAAAGCGACACGAATTGTACGCATCTGGACGAGATGGTAACAGGATTTGCGGGCCATCCGGATCACCGGCTCCGGTCAATTCCATCGGTGAGTCATGAAAATAACGGTCCAGGTTTTGCATTGCGATGTCGTGCAGATCGTCCGTTGAGCGACCCCAGCGTTCGAGCAATTCATCGCGGATATACCAATAAGCATGCGTTTCATCCACCACGTACAGGATGACCAGGCCGCCAACCCAATCGGAACCAATAAAGTTCGCAAACCGCTCTTTCCAGGCCTGCGCGGGATAAAGCATCGGCATAATCCGATCGCGGACGTCATTCCACTCCGGCTCCAGTCGGTCTTTACCCCAGCCCTGAACCTCGACGAAAGTCGTCAACGCAGGCAGCACGATTGCTTCAAATTGTTCTGGAGAAACAACATAGGATCGATAGAAACTCGTCAGATTGATTCGGGACTCGCCGACCTTCAATTGAAAATCAGGAGCCGGTTCGCATTGCAAAGCGGGAAATTTGCGACGGGCCAATTCGACGACCCGCTCTGTAAATCGCTCCGGAGGATCTGCGGGGGTTTCGGCGAATTGCAATGTTTGCAGCACCATCCCGACGAGTGTCAATAATTCGGGGTCGGAATCATCCGAAAGCAATAACAATCCGTAGAGACAGATTTTACCGCGGCGAATCACCCAGATTCGCCAACGCCTCCATTGAGCACGTTGGAACCAGCGCCTCCACCACGGCCCTTCCTTGGGCAGGCGAACTTCACCTTCGTAGGCTACAGAATCCGCGTCGATGGGTACCGGAGTCATCCGGCGAACTTTCCGACGTTGCGGAAACAACTGCTGCAGATCGATCATGTCGGCCAGTTTGGCCCGACGTGTTTTCTCGACCCAGGTAGCCTTGATTGTCAACAATCCGACGTCGTCGGGCGGAGCAAGACTGAGAATCCCATCTTCCTCCCGGGCAGCCCACGTCGGCGGAAAGCCCACGGTAAACCATCCGGCGGGGCCAGAATGAGACGACCAATGCTCTGGAGCCTGGAATGACAAGGCGCAATCCAAGGAGTTGACGGTGCCGAGAATTAACAGTCAGGATGATTTCACCCTGTCTGATCTACCTCATTCTAGCGTGGTACTTCCGACCGACTAGCGCAAAACCGAAAATTGTCATTTTGACGTGGGATTGTCAGTCTTGGAATCTGATCCCAGCCAACGTACGGCATTCTCAAGAATCGTCAAAGTTTCCGGCTGTTTGAAGACCGCGAAAGTCTCATGGCCGGGACGAAAATAGAAGACTCGGCCCTGCCCCAGTTTCCACACGCAACCACCGCGAAATCGCTCGCCCAAATCCCAGCGTTCTTCAAAGACGACCTCATCGGGTTCCGGAACGTGGAATGGCTCGTTATACATCTCATCGTGCGGAACATCGAATGTCTTGGGCAGACCTTTGGCAAGCGGATGGTCTGGCAACAGAACTTTGACGTGACTTGGCTGGCCATCGGCGCGATAGGCTGGAAAACAGCAGTTGGGAAGGTCGACACGCACCCTGGTGACTTTTCCTTGCCGTAAGGCATAGTAAGCCGGCGTGATCAAGGAGTCCGCAGTGGGCATGAATCGACCGGGCGAAGGAACAAACTCCAGCTCGATCTTCGGGCCATCTGGCAATTGCGGATAGCGTTTTTCCGCGTCTTGTCGAGTTCGTTCACACATCGCTTCCACAAACGGGAGTGACCAGTGAGCCGAATGGAGTGAAACCAATGCCAATTGACCGCGCTTGACTCGACCGACAATGTCACGGGCCTTCTCGATCGAAATCTCCTGGTGCCGGACATGCCCCCACCAGATCAGGACCTGAGCCTGATCGAGAATCTCCTTTGACAGACCCTGTTCAGGATCGCTCAAGTTGACCGAGCGGACTTCGATCCCCTCTCGCGTTTTCAAATAGGCCGCGATCGCATTCCCCAGGTAATTGTCATAAGCCTGCTTTTGAGCGGGCTGTTGTTCATCCCACACCACTACACGAATGGGGGGAGTCGCTGCAGAAAGCGATTCCAATCCGACAATTGTGATTGCGAGCATGAAATACAGGACGAAAAGTAATTTTCGCATGGAATGCCTCGTGTTGGTATTCTGCGGTGAAACATCCGAATGAGCTCAAATGATTCAGAGTGCGTGCCAGGTGCAGTCCCGAAGGAGTTTAGCGATAGAAAATATACTGATATGCTGAAATTCGCAACGAGCTAACTGGCTGTCACAAATTCCATTCGTCGCATCCTGGAGCTCAGGATTAGCAATTGGCTGACGCGGAAAACTGGACATGCTGCCAACAAATACAATGGTCCAGAGACTCTGATTGACAGACCAATTGGTCAAAAGACGAACGACCCGCATTCGCGACTTTCATCGCCAATGCGGGCCGCAGACGTGTGATTAAAAACTGGACTCCAGTAAACACCTTTCAACATCACATTGATGTGTCGCAGAGATCCATTCCGTGCAATTTTCCAATCCCTTAGTCTAAACGCAGTGCCGTCCGGTCATCAGTCCTGATGGCCAGCAGAGTCGAAATGGCCGACTCTATTTCTTCTTCGCGTGCATCGAATCCTTTTTCCCCTTCGCCCCGCCCATGGCTCCGCCTCCCATAACTCCAGGTGGTCCCATAACGGGACTCGGTCCAGTCGCCATCGCCCCCATGTCGTCCTTCCCTCCGCGTTTCTTCTTCTTTTTCTTCGTGGAACTGGTTCCTGTTCCCATCATCGGCATGGTGCCGGCCATCGCGGTTGGTCCTTCGTCCAGCCGGTTCTCGACTTTTGCCACGGCTTTCAGCGATTCCCAAGGCTTCCGCTCATCCTTGACCTTTTTGAGGATTTTTTCCATCTGCTGCTTGCTTGATTCTGTATCCAGCATATGGACTTCCCCATATTCGTTCATCACCAGGACTTCGGCTGGGGCTCCTAATGCCGTGGCGATTTTATCCGCCCGCGCATCAAACCCCAGCTTCAAGTCTTGATGTTCACTAGGAATGAGTTTAGCGGGAATCGAAGAGTCAACCAGAAATTCCTTCGAGGCGAACAATACCGTCTTCTTTTCCAATGATGGAGTCGCCAGGTCGAGACGTTCTGATTCACCCAGGCCGCTGACAAACTGGCCAGGTTTGACTCGAATGTCACCATCGATATAGGTTCCAAGCAACGGATCCCACTGGATGACTTTCATTTCCGTTTCACCGCGATATCTCGTTCGCTCGTCCACTTTGGTGAGAAACACATTCGTGTCGGTCTTAATGACGGCGGGCGCTGTCGGCTCGCTCCATTCCGTTTCACGTGTTTCGCCTTCCGCGTCGGCAGCGTTTCGAACCTTGTCCAGTTGTTCTCCAAAATTGGGATTGGCAACCACCAGTTTGACTCGGTAACGATAGGCTTCGCCCGGATAGACATCAAAATCAAGGTATCGCAACAAGAGCACGTATCCGACGGCAGCCTGCCCCGCCTGATGTACCATCCCCTGGCCCATTCCAGGTCCCTGACGACCGGGCATCGCGGCCATGCCCGGCATGACTGGTCCCGGCCCGGGGCCTTTTCCGCGTCCCATTGAGCTCATCATGCCGGCGGAAGGGGGCAACAAAGTGACTTGACCTCCGCCCATCATCGGCTGTCCTGGTGGATGCATGCCTTTAGCACCGCCTGCACCAGAAAGGCCGGCCTTTGAATAAATTGCCCCCATGTCGCCGTTATTTGACATGAAATTGCGCTGCAGTCCCTGAATATCTTCAGTGATTCCTGAGAACCCGCGCCGTTTCGGCTTGCCGCCGTCGCCCCCCAACCCACCGGCCTCTTCCTGCAGGGCACGAATGATCTTTTCCTGCTGCTCACGCTGCTCTTTCGTCAGTTGAAAATCCTTAATGAACGGGTGGCTGACGATATCGGTGTAGTCGTTGTCCAATCGCGCGGGAAGAGGCATCGTAATGACGGGATCCGTCAATTCCAATTGGACGATATCGGGTGCCAATTCGCACTCCTTGAAGACCTCGTCGGCCTTGGCGAGATCCACATCTTCCCAATTGGCGTCCAACCAGGGATTAGGACCGGCCACTGCTTTTTGCCGCTGCACCTTAACGTCCATGAATTCCAGATAGGACTGAGCTTCATTGAGTTGGTCCAGACGAAGTGCGTCGCGGATGGCTTTGTGGAATTGGTCGAGTTCCACGATGCCGCGGACGGCAACGTATCTTTGCCCGCGTGGCTTAACACCCGCCGCCGAGGCCACTCCACCCATCATCCCATCCCCGCCCATTCCCGGCCCCATTGGTCCCATTGGCCCCATCGGTGAAACGGGATTAGCCGCAGGACCTCCCGATTTGGGAGCGGAATGCCCCTTCGCGGTCGGCCCAGCTGCAGCGGCGGGCAGTCGTGGATTGGCAGCCGCACCGTCTGCTTCACCTTCGGCGGCTTCGTCAAGCATCGGAACCTCGGGCGTCACGGCAATGATCATCTCACCGGAGTCCGCAAGCATTTTCGAGACTGTCGGCCAGGTGACTTCGGTCTTGGGGTCAATCCGCTTGTAAAGAGGAAATGACATCGGTTTATCGTAGGCGAACAGCGGTGAAATCCGGCCATGGTCGTCGGCTAACTTCGCCAGCATGTTCATGGCCACGGATTGATAAGTTGATTCAGTGAATTTCGCCTGTTCCTCTTGAGGCCACGCCCCCGTGTGCAGGGCCTGGCCTGCTTTGGTGGCCTTATCCTGCAATTCTTCGGGCTGTTTATCAATGCCGCCCCACGTCGTCCCGACGAGCGCGACGAGCACAATCAGTCCTGCAGTCCCTAATACAATTTTCTCAGCATGGTTGAACAAGACTTGCTTGAT
>JAQGHT010000661.1 GCA_028291565.1 Planctomycetaceae bacterium
GCTCGGGCCGCCATTGCAATCTGATAGGCATTCTGTACGAGTTCTTCTTCATTCGTCGCATGATGACGTGCCAGTTTCAGTGCTGAGCTTTCATCTGGATTTTCAGGGATCAAGACATTCGCAATCTCGTCTGCCGAAAGCTTCTCCGGCCAGTTCCCCGACAAGATCACGTTTCGAGCTTGTGCGGCAGACTGGTCGCGGAAATGAAACAATCCGAATTGCCGTGTATTTGCCGCCTCCATTGGACGTTCAAGGATCAATTCGCCGTTCAGCTTCAAGCTGGCGACTTCACCAGCGAATGAAAGTTCGACCTGATTCCAGATCCCCGGCTTCAGTGGCAAAACTGCCGGTCCTCGACGATGTTGTGGCTCGTCGACACTGTTGCTCGGAGCGAGGGGCACGTTTTCGATGTTTCCGTTGATCCAATGCAGACGCACCCCCGCAGGCTCTAATAGTAAAGCCAGATTACCCAAAACAGGGTGCACGAGTGTCTGACCCGGTTCATAGAGAAACTCATACTTCAATGTGTCGCCTGCTTCCAACGGACGGAGGTACAGCAGGTGCGCGGGATGGAATTTCGGCGCCGCCGGATCGTGTCGCCCATGAATGACACCCGCTTCCGACTTCCAGTCAATTGGGCGTGCATCGACAGCGCCTGTATTCTCATTCGCCGGTTGTTTTTTGGGGGGTTCCCTGAGCGCCAGGCGTGGAGCCACCTTTTCTCCAGGCCCTTCAACCCACCCATCGAGACGATCATCTTGCGTCAGACGAACTTCTCGCGGAATCGTCGGCGTGCCTGTCAGCTGAAAATTGCGAAAAGTGGACTGCCAGGTACTGCTGCTGTTCATTGTCAGCCAGGGGCACGTGGCACTCGGAGTTGGCTCTTCATAGGCGAGATGGCCATTACAGTAAAATCGGACATTCTGCGGAGTCACTCGGACGGAATAATGATTCCAGACCACTTTTCCTATCGGCAAGCCGCTGCGGAGAACGGTATCGCGGCGCGCAATATTGGTCACGCGGACAAGATTGACCCATCTTTCTGGTGAGACCACCAGACCGCTGTATCCAAACATGCCGTCGATAAAATTGTCAATGTACATGTCGAATGAAAATTCGAAGGTTCCTGTTAAGGGGTAGCGGAAGAACAGCGGATCGCTTCCATTCCCGCAAAGATGAGTCAAATGACCGTCCTGAGCCGTCCACCAGATTGGGGGAGCATTGAGGAGCGTGAATTGGGGCGGATTCGCCGGCCGCCAGAGACGCAGATTCGGCAACCGAAACTGCTGCCGCTCGGAATCTGACAGACCGCGCATTCCACCTTCGCCAAACACGCGTCCGATATGCGGCAACCGGTTGGCTTGCTGTGTCAGTCGAGCTTCGCTCAACAATAATTTATTCAGACTCCTGCCTTCGATAAAGGCGAAGTCGCTCGCCTGAGCGGCTTCGACGATTTGAAGCTCGAGCCACCTTGTGTCGGTAAAACTCGCGGCGTTGTTTTCCGCCTTATTGGGCGCCTTCATGCGCAACTGCGCCGCGGCAATCAAGCCCTGGACTTTAGCCGCCGCGGCCGTGTCGCCGCGCGCAATGGCGACCAGAATGGACAAGCCTTCTGCGAGTGGAATCTTTTCCACGACGGCGCGGTCTGCAGCAGCCTGGAGTTCGTCCAGCTGCCCCGCCTCTTTTGCCGCTTCGACGAGCAACGAGAAATTACTGACGTATTGCATTTCGGGCGGCGCACCTAATGCGACTTCCTCTGGTGTCAGGAAGGAAGTAGGAATTTGTTGACCACGTAGGAAACCTCTCACAAAACGGAGCGTCTGGCGATTGGGCTTCGGAAGCGTCCACTCTTTCAGCAAAGCGTAGCGCTGGTCCGGTTTAATTGCCTTGATGTGCCAGGCAAGATGCCAGATGGGGGTAATGTTGAAATTGGCTCCGCCGTAATCACTGCTGATAGGTGTATCCAGGAGCCGGCCCAGATATTCCAGCATCAGTGGCAAATCTTGCGCAGCGCCAATGGTCGACACGATTCTGGCCAGTTCGACTCGCTGCTGATAGAGTGCATAATCCGCACCGCTGCGACTGTATAGCGTTTGATTCGCCTGCAACTGAGCATCGAACATGGTCCGCAGTTCTGCCGAGTTGCGGGTCGACAGGTAATAGCGCGCGAGCAGCGTGCTGGCTCCTTCTGCTTGTTTGGGATTCTGCTTTGAAAGCGTCCTGACACATTCTTCCAGAATCGGTACCGATTCGACAACCAATCCAGGACGAGCCATCGAGATGCCCGCCGCATGTGCCGCCGTCAGGGCGACTTCAAAGCGCGGTTGTTCCTTCACGATTTGTGAGATTCTTTTCAATGGCTCGATCGCAGCGGCATCGTTTTTCGTCAAGACGGCGAGTTGCACGAGCAGCACGTTCCCCTTCAGAACCGTAGCCGGATTGGCTTGCCGCGCCGTGATCTCCTTCCGTAACGATTCAATCTCTTTCATGTCGACCGCCCAGATTGCGAGCTCACGACCGAGGCTGCGCGGCTCGTTCCAATCGCTCACAGTTTGCTCATAGAGAGCGATCTCCCCCGAACGCGCCTTCGGGAAAACGATTTCCTTAAGCACAGAATAGATTTCAATGGGGGGATACGCCTTCGTCCGCCATGCATTGGAAAGGGTCAATAAGCGAGTGGAAATAGCCGAGGTTGCCTCACTGTCCAGTCCCTCATCAGCGGAGCCAACACCTCTGCGTGAAACCGGAGCCGGACGAGGGCGCCCCGAGGTCGTCGCGTTCGAATCAGGGCTGAGATCAGCCACAGGCAGGCCACCACTCAGTGATTCACGCATCGCTCGCGTCGCTATCGCCTGGAACTGATGCTCGACGGCGAAATCCGCGACTCCCATCGCCAGGCGGAATTGAGAAAGGGTGATTGGCGGCACGCGCGTCGCAACCGGGCCAATATTGGCAGATTTGGTCGTCAAAGCCGGGGGCACGGTCCTGGGACTGCTCGGAGCAGCGACTTTCGTCTCGGGACCTGCCCCGGCTGATGTCTTGAGTTGTGGTCGAGCCAGTGCAATATTGAGGATCTCCGACAGATGTTCTTCCACCGACTTCAGATCCTTCGCCCGCTGCGCCATTTGAGCCATTTCGTAGTGCATCGCCACCACATAATTCGAGCTCAGTTGACGCTTTGCGGCTTCAATCGCTCTCGCCGCCAGCAAATTGCCATCCTCTTTCAGAGACTCCCGCTTCCAGCACTCGGTCACGACCGTCCATAATCCGACCTGGCCAAGTGCCACGTCACGCTGTCGCGCATTGGCACGGTGTCCCGGCTGCAATTCTTCAAGCGGTGATCGTTCCAGGAAGGCTTTCAATTCGGAAAGAGCCGCCGCACTTTGCTCCGGTGACCCCTGGGTGATTTCAAACAGCGTACCGACGATCAAAACACTCAAGTCCTGCGGGTGTTGGCGAGTCAAATCTTGCAAACGAGTTCGCATCGCAGCCGAGATCTCGGGCGTCACTTTTTGTAGGTTCAGCAAAGCGCTCAGCTGGCTGTCAATACTTGGAATTCCATTGAGATTGGCTCGAATGGCCAGCATCAGATCGAGCACGGGCTTGTCCGGTACCAGATTTGGAGCGAGCAATGTGTCAGACAAGTCTAAACCCGGAGTTTTGGCCAACTTGGACATCAAGCGAGCCCATTGATTTTTAGCCTCCCAAACATTGCTGTCGATGCTCCCCATATAAGGGTTGTTTGCCTGGCTGTACATCTCTGGATCTGTCATGATTTGACGATAGACACGCGCGGCGTCCAATGGGGCATCCATTGCCTCGTATTCCTGGGCGATACCCATCAGATTGCTGGTCCGCCGGTATGCCGCGTACGCCGGATCGAAATTGTTACCAACCCGTTGCTTCTCGACCGAAACGAGGAGCTTTCTCGCCAAATCGCGCTGGCCCGATTTGATATAAAGTTTCAGCAAACGCGCCCCCGGACTATAACTGAACTCGTGACTCGAGTTTTGCAATACGTTGGGCTCCAGAGTTGGTTCATAGAATTTGACGACCAGGGGACGCAGTTCCTCTCGGTTTTCGAGGTCCTGGCCAGCAACCCAGCGGACATCGACGGGAAATTCTGCGATATCTTTCGTCTCCGCCAGCTTTTCCAGAATGGGACGAGCTGCATCGATTTTCCCCATCCGAACATCAATCAGCGCCAGCAATAGCGGGCCCGCTTTCCAGATCGGAAATTCCGCGGCGTGTTTGGCAATTTCTTCTCGCAACTGCGGCAGCTGATTCGACTTCGCCGCGGAATCGAGAACTCGTGGAATAATGCTGTACGCCTGCCCGCCCCCTCCAATAGTATTTACGTGGCCGAAACCAGCCCAGGGATCCTGCTGCAGTCGACTGGCGGTGGGAACCAGCGCCTGCCTGGCAAACTGGTAGAATTCGGGAAGTTCCCAAACCTGCTCCCTGCCGGAAAGATTGCTGAGCATATCATTGCGAGATTCCGGGAACGCCTCCCACGCTTTCTTGAGTAGAGCCAATCCCGCTGGCTGGTATTCATTCGTGCGCAACAGATTCTCTATCAGGCTTGTGACATACGAATAATGTCCCAGCTGCTTGAGATCGCTTGCCTCCAGGACTTTGACCAGATCCGGCGACTTTTTGGCGCGTTCAAACGTCTGACTGATCTCGTAGAATTCGTTGCGAAGCAGTCCGGGCTGTATACGAAGCACGCGCGCATATTGCTCACAGGCTTCATTCAGATTTCCTGCCGCTGCGAGTTTCTTCGCATAGCGATATCGGAGATTGAAATCATCTGGCTTCGCTTCCAGGAGTTTAAACTCCAACGCCATGGCCTGCTTCTGGTCTCCAATGGCGTCGTAGTATTCCGAGAGCGTTTCGACCAGTTGGCCAGACTGCGTCGTACGCTTCAGCTGCTCTTCCAGCGTTGAAATCATTTCTTTGAGTTTTCCGGAACTCTTCAAAACCTGAAGTGCGGCAGTCCTGGCAAAAGCGTCACTATTAGTCGACGCGGTTACAACTCGAGCTGTCAGCCCCGTCTGAGTCGTCCGTGACCGGCGCAGAATCTGATATGCGATCTGGGCCGCGACGTCCGTCTTTCCCTGCACTTGATGCGCGTTCATCAGCGTTGCCAGGGCACTCAGTTGGCTGCCCGCCTGTCGCTGGACCCGCGACATCACAGCCTCCGCCTGCTCGTTCATGCCCAGTGACCGCATTTGACGCGCCAGTTCAATCTGCGTGTCCACATCTAAACGCAGACCAAACAGCCGTTCGGCAGCCTGCCGCGCTCGTTCGTGATCTCCCAGACGGACTGCCAGACTGAGTGCTACGGTCTCACGCTCGCGCATGGAGTCTTGATCAATTGGTGCGATAGTTTCAATCAGTGCCAGCGCCTCATCAAAATTCTGGAGTTCGACCTGCAGCCTGGCGACCTCCAGCTTCATTTGCCAATCCTGGCCGACCAACGCACTGGCGGCCAGCATTTGTTTTAAGGCCGCCTCTTTTTCATCGTTCCACCAGTTCACATAGGCCAACGCCAGATGTCCATAGACCTTGTCGCCATCGTTTGCCTGTTCCAATCGTTTTGCAAGATGCTTCTGAAAATCACTTAACAAATCCGTCCTGTAAAAGGCCTCGTACGTGCTCCGCAGGATCATTAAAGCGAATTGATCGTAGTACGGACCGACAGTTGGAAAATTTCCATTCAGCCCCAGCTGTTGAGTTCCATACCAGTAGTAAATGTAATTACTGCCACCACTCCGGGCCGACCGACCGGGCAAGGCCGCCGGTTTTTGACGATTGCTATTAGCCATCGCCAAATGGTGGTCGAAATAGTGATCAAACAGTTCGCGGCAGTCGGATGTCTTTTTCGCCTCCGCTTGAATTCCAATCAGCTGTCCGATCGCGTAGGGAACTTCATAAGCGATCCGTGTCGGCCCCAGCTGCCGCGAAGCCATTGACCATTTATCAAACAGACTGATTGTTCCCGGCACATCCTTTTCCTCGCTCGTAAATGCAATCGCCGACGGCAATTCATTCAGACTCTTTGCCTGATCAACGACGGAGTGATACAGCTTTCGCTCGGTTTCATTGTCACCGGCACGCTTGAGTTCTGACCGAACGAGTGATGCGTAGCGTGTCCCGCCCATGGTCAGGCCGTTCGCCTGGGCTCGCTTTTGAATTCCAGCGTAAGCCGACAGCATCAATGCGATTTCGTCCTTCGTCAGAGGAGCAACGTTGACTGCGGGTACTGCATTGCGGCGATTGCCAGATTGCGATATCCGGGCTTGCAAACTGTCCAAAAACAAAAATTCTCCATCGGGATCGCCCGCCGCGGCAAGTCTTTTGATGATCTGTTTCACTTCCGGTTTTTCCGTATACAAACCAGAATCGTCCGCGGCAAATGCCGCCATCCAGATCGAGTCCCAGAGCGTTTTCGAGGTCGCTTTTTGATCTTGGGCAGGGATCTGGTACTTGGCGACAAACTCGTCCGCCTTTTTCGCATCACGGGCAAATCGAAACAGCCAGCCCAGGGCGGCCACCCGGGCCTGGCCAAAGTCAGACGGTGTCCACGTTGCTGCGCGTTGCCGACCAGAGGCCACTTGCCGGCCATAGTTATCCTGAGCTGTCAGCCCTACTGCCAGGCGAATCTCACCGACTGCGTTCAAGTTGCGCAGTGCCACAGCGTTGCGCGAGCGTGCTCCACTCGATGGCAAGGCGGACGCCAGGGTGGACTTCGCCTCTTTCGCAAGCCGATTCTTGAGCACGATTCCGGGAATTGCGTCATCCAACGGCAATTCCAGGATCGCCTGAAACCGTCGTGTGGCTGCTTCAGGTTCCTTCTTCGCCAGCGCGATACCTTCCCGGTAGAGCAACTCCCAATCTTTGGGATGTTCTCGCAACCTGGCATCCGTGAGAGTGATCGCGGTCTCGTGTTGCCCTGCGGAGATCAGCGAATCCAGACTTCGCAGGAATTTTTCCGGATCCTCTTCCTTAAACGCCAATCGGACTGTAATCGCGGCACTCTCTTGAGTGGCACCGGTCTGAGCCAACAAGTTCGCCAGTGGCAATTCGGACTCGGGGCCGGGCGCCAATTTGGCGAGCTGCTGTTGATATCTGACCGCAGAGGTCAGATCACCTTCGGTCGACGCCAGCTTGGAAAGCTGCATCAAAAGTTGAGTATCACGGGTATTGTCAGTCAGCAGTCGTTCCAATTCCTGCCGGGCCATGCCGTAGTCGCCCGCTGTGCTGTGTGCCTGGGCAATGCAGATGGTTGTTTCTCGCTTGTCATCCGCATCGCGACGGATGCGTTCGATCCGTTCCAGCAGTTTGTCGAGATGATTGGTCTGCAAATAGAGATCTGTCAACTTCTGGATTTGATTCAGCTTATCATCCAGTTGCGGTGATTTATCGAACGCTTGCCAATACAGTTCAATTGCTTCCTCTGTGTGATAGAGATTCGCCAGTGCTTCGGCCAGCGCAATCGCCATCGTTGGTTCGTTCGGATTGAGCCGCATGGCACGACGAAGAGTCTGCAGGCCTTCGTCTGATTTCCCCAGCCGGAAACAAAGATTCGCGTAGAATTGATAGTTTTCGCTGTTCCCGGGCGCGGCCGCGATCAAATCACGGCCTGCCTTAAGAGCTTCTTCGGTCCGGCCGAGTTGCGTTTCCAGCTGGGCGATATACTTCAGGTAGTCGCCCCTGCCCCGCCTGTCGGCAATGGCAAGTCGATGATTTAAGGTTATGGCCGAGTTCAAATCGCCAGCGTGTTCGTAAATGCGTGCCGCAGACGCCAACATGGGAATGGACTGCGGCTCCAACTTCAGCGCTGCATCGATCGCTTGCGTGGCTTCTGTGTACTGCTGCTGTGCTTCATGATATCGAGCTCGCAAGTACCATTTTCTGGAGGTGGGCGGCGTCCGCTGCGCATCTTCGATCAGCGTTTTTGTTCGCATCGCCAGCGATTCTTCAAGCTTAAAGACCTTCAACTGGACAGTCAAAATCAATTCCGCTTCTTCGGAATTCTGGGCCAGCTTTTCCGCCTTCGACAACGCTTCCAACGCGGCAGGATACTGTTCAGCCTTTGTGAGTAAATCGGCGGCCTTGACGTATAACGACAAGTCTTTGGGATCTAATTTGCAAGCCTCCTGAATCTCGGGAATTGCTTGCTTCAAATACCCAAACGACGAAAAGACTTCAGCGAGACGAGCCAAATTCGCGGCCGTCCGATTCTTCTCCGCCGCAATCTTTCGCCAAGTCGCTAAAGCCTCATCGACGCGTTTCAGTTGATGATAGTTTTCGCCAAGATATTCCAGGTATTGAGGCTGCCCCGGTGCCAAAGTTACGGCCTTTTGATACAACTCCAACGCCGCGTCCGCCATCTCGGAGTGTCGAAACAAATCGGCGACCTGAATCGCAATCAGTGGATCCTTGGGCCGGGCAATCAACAGTCGCCGCCAGATCTTTTCCGCGGCCTTCAAACGCTCGGCTTTGGGGATTTTCGTGTCGCGCAGCACGAGCTTGCCCCATTCCCGCAAGAAGTCGGGATTATTGGGATCAGCCTTGTCGAGCAGTTCATACTGCGCAATGGCATCCGCATACCGCTGGTCATCAACGAGTTGCTCGATAAATGTTTGTCGCAATTCCTTTCGTGCCGGCGCCAGCTTGAGCGCCTTGTCGATCCAGATCTGGGCTTCAGGAACACGTCCCTGCCGAGCCAATATGCGAGCCAGCCGGGCCATCGCATCAACATCTTCCGGATTTCTGATCAAGCTGCTCTGATAATATTTCGACAGTCCATCCTGATCGTCAGTCCGCAAAAAAACTTCTTCGATTTTGCGTCGAACTTCGCGATGCAACCAGCTGCTCGGATTCAGTGTCGCAAGCAGCTTCTCAAGATCGCCGATTGCTTCTTGAGACCGATTCAGTTTGACTTTCAATTCCGCCGATTCGATCCGATATACCGACTTGCGATAGTCGTCCTTGGTGACCTGGATCAGTTTTTCATAGCGTGGCAGAGCCAATGCGCTCTGGCCTTCCTCCGCAAGGCTCGCGGCGATCTGCTCTTGAACCCGCGCGTCATTGGGAAAAAGCTTCTCCAATCGCGTCCAGACTTCCAGTGCTTCAGCGGTCCGTTGCGCACGCTGGTGAACACGTCCCAGCGCCTGAAAGATTTCCAGCAGATCCGCTGGGACCGGCTTGCGAGATAGTGCCAGCTCAAACGCTTTGACAGCCCGATCAGGCTGCCCCACCAGCACCAGCGATTGACCCAGATAGTACGCTGGTAAAGGATCCCGCGCCGCATCGGCGGCTTTTGAAAAGGCCTCTACAGCCGCAGCGTCACGCCCGCGTTGTGATTCGATCAGACCAACAATCGTCCAGGCCGCACTGTCTTTCGGATCCTTTGCCGCACGGTCCTGATAACGCTTGATCAACTGCTCCAACGCGCCAGTTTCAACATAAAATCCGTACACGCGATCCAGTGCGGTACCACGACGCGGATTCTTTTCCAGGACCAGCAGGAAGCGTGTGACAGCCTTTTGCTGCAGAGTCAGTTCTTCGTCCACACTGGCTTCTTGTGCCACAGTATCACGCAGGAAGCACGTCGCGATCATCCCACAGAGGAGGCAAGGCACTACTAACCAGAATCGAGACAAAACAATGCGAGCAGTGAACATGCAGATGTCTCCGGGAAGTGGAAACTTGACTGACGAAGGGTCAGCAGCGTCTGGAGATTGTGCCTGAACGGATTGTCAAAGTCAATGATTTTCGAAACAAGCTGTCCGAACTTTTGAGAGCTGCAGGATCAAGTCCAGGTGTTTGACAAAGAACCTGGCGAGCGGTGGGTGTCAACCCACTGGTTCTTTGGCATTTTTTGCTGGTTTCCAGTTGGACAGTGCTACTTCGTGGGTTCATGAGCGGATCGGCGCTAGCCGCCGGTGCATTTCACGCGAATTTACTCGCGTGAAATGCACCACTTGAAAGTATTTAACACGCTGGAAACTTTTCCCTCGATCTTTTCCACGCATTTTGCGAGTAAACTCGCAAACGAGGCACCGGCGGCTAGCGCCGATCCGCTCATGCAAAGTGGCGCTGTCCGACTAATGCGATCTCACTCTGTATCTTCTTCGGAGCTGTAGTCGTGAGACTTCGGGCGAGTGTCCGAAGTCAATGCAGGCAGAAGCAGGAGAAACCAGAACACTCAAGCTCAGACTGACCTAATGCTGCAGAGCGTTCACACCGGTGAATTCGAACCAGCTCGCCGTCACATCGTCGATGGATTTTCCAGAGAACAATTCTTGAGCCGCAGAGTTGGCCGCAATCCGATCTTCAGTTCGCTTCGTTTCCGCGACATCATTCAGTCGCAACGCAGTCGCCCGGAGCACCACCAGAGTTTGAGGCAATAAGCGGAAACGGAAAGTCAGTCGTCCGTCATATGAGACCCGGAAAGCGCGGCGAATATTCCCGAGTGTTGAAATCTTTCCCCGATTTCCTCTGGTCCGACCGCGTTGCGAGTGCACTCGGTCGTTCAACAGTGGCACGATTCATCACCGCAAACCGGAACACGCGAGGTTAAACAACTCTCGCTACAGAAATCGCTTATGCCGTCACAGCGACTGTCCGCACTGTCAAAAAAGACGACGGACAGGTCGAAAACCTGTCCTACTTAACCGTCCGCAACTTTTGAGACACCTGCCACGGGCTTATGCTACTTCTTACTCTTGATCCAATCATTCACAATCTGTTCGAGAACGTCCAGTGGCACGGCCCCCTGTCCCAGAACTGTGTCGTGGAACTCACGAATGTCAAACCTGGTTCCGAGTTCGTGTTCCGCAGCGGCGCGAAGAGCCTTGATTTTGAGCTCGCCGATTTTGTAGGCCAGGGCCTGCCCCGGCCAGCCGATGTATCGATCCACTTCATTCGTCACATCGAGTTCCGTCTTCGCGGTGTGCTCCAGAAAGTAATCGATCGCTTGCTGCCGTGTCCATTTGAATTCGTGCATGCCGGTATCGACCACTAATCGGACTGCGCGCCACATTTCATAGGTCAATTGGCCAAACTTGGAATACGGGTCCTTGTACATCCCCAGTTCCCCGCCGAGACTCTCGCTATAGAGAGCCCAGCCTTCGACATAGGCCGTAAATCCGGTGAATCGCCGGAACGTGGGGACTCCCTGTAACTCGGTAGCAATCGCAATTTGCAGGTGATGACCGGGAACAGCTTCGTGCAGCGAAAGCGCTTCCATTTCGTAACGCGGGCGGACTTCGGGCTTATACAAATTTACGAAATATGTCCCGGGCCGCGTTCCGTCCGCTGCTGGTTGCCGATAGTAGGCGGTGGTTGTATCGGGAGCCAGATGCGCAGGAATTGGTTGCAGATCATAAGGGATTTTAGGCAGACGTCCGAAAAGCCTGGGCAACTCGGGATCAATGCGCTTGCAAACCGCTTGATATTCTGCGAACAGTTGCTGTTCATTGTCGCAGTAGAACTTTTTGTCAGTCCGCAGAGATTGCAGGAATTCTTTGAAGGTCCCCTGAAATCCGACTTGTTTCACAATCCTTTCCATTTCGCCTCGGATGCGGGCGACTTCTCTCAGTCCGATCTCATGAATTTCCTTCGGAGACAGATTTGTGGTCGTGAATTGCCGTGCGCGGAACGCATAGATCTCGTGCCCACGCGGAACTTGCCAGACACCGACTTCCGGCAAGCAGGCCGGCAGGTATTGATTCTGAAAAAAGTGGAGAAACTCGCGATAGGCCGGAACCAGTTTTTTTGCGATCGCGGCTTTCGCGGCAGACTTCAAGCGAGTTTGATCAGCCTCAGAGATTGTCTCGGGGAATTTTCGAAATGGCTTGTAATACAGGCTCTGCTCGGGGTCATCGACGATCTGTTTCTTGATTTGCGCGGGCAGGCGGGACATGACAATCTTCGGCTGTAACAACCTGGCTTTGATCCCCTCCTGCATCAACTCGATCGTTTGTGTCATGTAAGCCGGAAAACTTTCCAGTCGGGCCAGCCAATCTTCGTAGTCCTTCACCGTGTGGAATGACAGGGAATCGGCGACCGAACTTTCGTCTTGAATTCCATCTCGCATGGTCAGCGGGACCAGGTACCAGCGAAGTTCATAATCTTCAATTTCCAGTTCGACTTGCTTCCGAAACAACAGCAAATTCAATTTATCAGGAGCTGAGAGTTTCGCTGGTTCAATCGTGCAGACTGCTGCCAGCAGTTTGTGCGCGTGTTGCAAACGAGCTTGAATGGCCGTCAAACTTACATTCGGCCAAAGGTGGTTGTAACGTTTGTCACCCAGATGCGAGGCGAAAGTGGGACTCTCTTTCAATCCATATTCCCACTCGCGATCAAAGATTGCATACAGCCGCTTCGATTCGGCATTGTCCTCGGCATTTGAAGCCGCGGCAGCACCCTGAGGCGTGATCTTGACACCTAATTCCTCACACAAAAAACTCAGTTCATTCGTGACATCCTCAATCGTGTGACTGACCGGCCGGGCGCCAGTGTGTCCGAGTTTCGTGTCGTAGCGAAGTAGTACTGGATGATCCGATCCCGTCGCGGCTTGCAGCAGTGCAG
>JAQGHT010000687.1 GCA_028291565.1 Planctomycetaceae bacterium
GTCAAGGTTCCCTTCGGAATTGCCCAGGTTGGCAAGAGCTTCCGCAATGAAATCACGCCCCGCAACTTCACGTTCCGGTCTCGCGAATTTGAGCAAATGGAGATGGAATTCTTCTGCCATCCCAGCGAATCCTTCCAGTGGTATCAATATTGGCGTGACCGGCGTTACGCCTGGTATTTGAAGCTGGGTATCGATCAAAGCCGAATTATCTTGCGCGACCACACGCAGGAAGAATTGGCGCATTATTCGGTCGGGACCGCCGACATCGAGTACGCCTTCCCATTCTGCGAACCGGGCAGCTATGGCGAACTGGAAGGGGTTGCCCATCGCGGCGACTTCGACCTGCGTTCGCACTCGGAAGGCAAACTGCGGAAAGGTGCAAACGGTTTGGAAGTTGAAACGAACGCCGACGGTACGCCGAAGTACCGTGGCAGCGGAAAGGACTTGAGCTACTTCGACGATCAGTCGCGTGAACGATTCATGCCGCACGTGATCGAACCGGCTGCAGGTGCCGACCGGGCGACTCTGGCCTTCCTGTGCGAAGCTTATCACGAGGACGAGCAACCGGATGAAAATGGTGAAATGCAGGTCCGAGTCGTCCTGCGACTCCATCCGCGGTTGGCCCCGATCAAAGTCGCGATTTTCCCGCTGATCAAGAAGCAAGGCATGCCGGAGATTGCGTCAGAAATCTATCGTGAGTTCAAAGCCGCCGGGGTGAGCTCCACGTTCGACCAGCAAGCCGCTATTGGCCGGCGGTATCGTCGTCAGGACGAAATCGGAACTCCGTATTGCATCACTGTGGACGGAGATACTCTGACCGACCAGACAGTCACCATTCGTGACCGGGATTCTCTGAAGCAATGGCGAGTCCACAAAGACAAGGTCGTCGATGAAATCCAGGGACTGCTGCGAAAAGCATAGGCTGGCAGGGGCCTCTCAGAGATTGTACGTCTTTGACGTAGGACAGGTTTTCAACCTGTCCGTGAACAGAGAATCGACAGGTTGAAAACCGAGGGGTCAGATGGTTCAAAGTTCATTTTTCACTTCCGGATTGGAAAATGAACTTTGAGCTATCTGATTCCCTTTTCTTTGCAACCATCCGGTTTACGCTGGATGCTACCCTCAAACGCTGAAGTCGGGTAATTTCCGCTGCACTTCCTGCCAAATCGCAGTTCGAGCGTTTTCGCTCGCCGATGTCAGCCGGCCATTCTGCAAGATCCCGCGAGATTCCAGCCAAACCTGGAATTCCGGGGCTGGTTTGAGTTGAAACAACTCGCGCATCAGAGCAGCGTCGTGATAGCTCGTGGACTGATAATTCAACATCACATCGTCGGAACACGGTACGCCCATGAAATAATTGCAACCGGCGGCGGCGAGTAATAACATCAGGTTATCTGCGGAATTCTGATCGGCTGCCGCGTGATTGGTGTAGCAGACGTCGACTCCCATCGGCAGGCCCAGCAGCTTCCCCATGAAGTGATCTTCTAAACCTGCTCGGACGATTTGCCGCTCATCATACAGGTATTCTGGACCAATGAACCCCACCACGGAATTGACCAGGAACGGGGACAGCGTTCGCGCGACGCCATAGGCCCGGGCTTCGAGTGTCAATTGGTCGACGCCATGATGGGCTTCCGCTGAAAGAGCACTGCCCTGCCCGGTTTCAAAGTACAGCACATCCTGCCCCACCCAATTCACATCCCGTTGGCTGTGTTGCTCCAGTATCTGTTCACGCCCTGCTCGCAAGAGCTCGAGCGAGATTCCGAAACTGGCGTTCGCGGCTTGCGTGCCAGCGATTGATTGGAATAACAAGTCGACTGGGACGTGCTTGTCCGCACACGCCAGTTGCGTTGTGATATGTGCCAGACAGCAGGCTTGCGTCGGAATCTGGCAGCTGGCGATTAAGTCGTCGAGACCGCGAAGCACCGCTGTGACCGAAGCCACTGAATCGACGGCGGGATTGACCCCGATAACAGCATCACCGCAGCCGAACAATAATCCATCCCGCGCCGACATCAAGATTCCGCGAATGTCATCCGCGGGATGATTGGGCTGTACCCGAATTCCCAGCGTGCCTCGCCCTCCCATCGTGTTGCGACAGCGCGTGACATTTCGAATCCGACTGGCGATCAGAACCAATTCCTTGTTGCTCATAATCTTCGTAACGGCAGCGACGATTTCGGGCGTGATTGCCAAACGGAACTGTTCGAACTCCGTTGCGGTGAAATCGCCTTCCAGGAGCCATTCTCGCGATTCGCCAACGGTCTTACTGGCCCATTTTCGATGGGCTTCCTGGTCAAGCGTATCAAGAATCAGGCGTGAGACTTCATCCCGATCGGGATCAATGACCGGCTGATCGACAATCTCGGCCAGAGTGACATCGGCGAGCACCCACTTGGCGGCGACACGCTCTGTTTCACTTCGCGCCGCGATTCCCGCGAGTTCGTCGCCCGACTTGGATTCGTTGGCTTTCGCGAGCAGGTCTTTGAGGTCCGCAAATACGAACCGTTCACCACGAATCGTCTGTGAAAAAGTCATGAATGGCTCGCCCTTTCCTCGCCCACAACGCGCAGCAGAATCGTGACAGTTGTAACACTTTCGTTGGATGGCGAAAACAAGCCCCACTGAGGATTTGCCACATTCCGCCAGTCTCAAATCTGCGTCAGGCTTGCGACTTTTCGTGAGTTGGACCAGAATCACCAGACGCGCACTCCAATTCTCAGACTGATTCGATCACTGACCGTCAATTGACGTGTTCGCGGAATGATCCGAGACGTGAATTTTCTGGCGATCAGAGAACGATTCAGTTTTTCGCCCCACGACATAGATCAACTAGATCGGAACACCATGTCTGCAGCTCCCCTGACTGCCGCTGAGCGCTTGCAACAAATGCGTTTGACTGTCAGTCCGAATATTCAGTACGACTTGGACAGTGTATTTCCCAAAGTCAACGGCTGGCTCGTCAAGGGCCCGATTAAGCGGAAGCACAAACTGATCGTCAAGGTTGAACCGACTCTGGAGGAGATCCTGCGACCTGGCGAGGAGGTCTTGTATATCGCTAAGGGAGTTCAGTATTCGTTTTGGGAGCAATACTTTTTGGGTGCGTGGGCAGCACTGATCAATCAGACCGTGTTCGTCTTGACGAACGTGCGGCTGTTGATGCTGCACAGCAATACCAAGGGGAAACCGAAGGACATGTCGTGGATGATCTACTACAGCCAGATTACGCACTTCAAGTCGGGCTGGTTTGGTGCGGTTGTGGTGAAACTCAGGGACGGTAAAACCTTCAAATACGGTGGTTTCACGGGTGCCGATCGTAAGCAGATGCCCAAGGTTTTTCAACAGGTTGCGAACGCCTACAAAGAACGCGGATTCGATCCCAATGTCAGCCAATCTCGCGAAAACCTGTGCTATCACTGCTACTCGATCATTGCCAAGAAGGAATACGTCTGTTCGAAATGTGGTGCCGAGTATTGGCAGCCCTCTCAAATCGCCTGGCGTAGTTTGATGTTCCCCTCCTGGGGTGATTTCCTGATGCGGCATTATCTGATCGGGTTGCTCGAGTTGGGCGGGTACCTGTTTGGTTGGTTCGCGGTCGTGACATTGTGGATCGGGGCCTTGGGGGCTGCCGACCCGTCGGTAATGGCATTTGCGGCTGTGATTACCGCGCTGTTCCTCATTCCGGCACATGGGGTGGATGCGATTCTGACGTATTACATTGCGAATAAGGGATTGAACCGACGTCTCCCGCCAGATCCATCTCGGGTGCATGCATCGGAATATGCGGAAATCGAAGTTGACGGCGAGCCGCAATCTTAGAGCCGCGACGCGAATCGTATCATGAGCATCCTGCCCGTTCGCGTGTGACTCGTATCAACTTTTCCGGAGACCTCATGCCACGCTGCGAAAACTGCAATAACCGAGTCTCCGCCGACGAAGAAACCTGTCCATCATGTGGCGAGCAGATGGCGACGCGCCCTGCACAGCGAAAGTCGCCCAAAGGCAAAAAGCCGTCGAAACCGAAGCCAGCCGAAGAACCGAACCTTTGGCTGGCTGGCGGCATCACGGGCGGTGTGGTCATCCTGGCTGCTGTGGTGCTCATGATTTTTCTGCTGAGTCGAACTCCTGAACCGAAGCCGGAAGTGGTAGTTCAGAAAGTCGAGCCGATTGTTCCGGAAAAGGCTCCTCCGCCTGCCCCCGTGGTTGCTCAGGCTCCCCCGCAAGAAGACTCAAATCTGCGTGGGATTGAAGAACGAATCCGGTCTCAGGCGAATCTGCAGCAATTAGGGTTGGCCGTCCATATCTTTAGTGATACGTTCGGTCAATTACCGCCCGAGACCAACTCCAATAAACCCGATCCCGCATTGCAAATGAGTTGGATGACGTCGTTGCTGCCCTATGTGGATCAAACGGCGGTATTTCAGTCCATTTCCAGGGATGAGGCGTGGAACGCGCCGATCAATCAGCAGGCGATCAAAACGGTGATTCCCGTTTTTCTGCACAAACCTGGGGTGGATGAACGAGACGCCAACGGTTTTGGTACTGCGAATTATGCGGGAAATCTGCACGTTTTCGGCACCGGCAAGCCGTTCAAAATGGTCAACTTCGTGGACGGGACGTCGCATACATTCATTGCGGGAACCGTTGCGACGGGCTATCGAGCCTGGGCCGATCCAGGCAATGTCCGAGACATCAAGAACGGTCTCAATGGCAGCACCACAGGATTTGGCATGCCGAAGCAAGATCGGACGATTTTATTGATGGCCGACGGCTCAGTTCGAGAAGTCTCCAACAGCATTTCGCCACAAGTCCTCGAGGGAATCTCGCTACCCGCCGATGGCAAAGTCAATACGAGCGGGTTCTAAAATAAATCGACATCAAACGCCACCGGGCTTGCCCCGGTGGGTCCACGGCCTTTGCACTACTTCTGTTTTTATCACGGAAATCTGCAATGGGGGCCATATGGCATTTCTTCAGCCAGTCTACACTCCCGAAAACTGCAAAGTTGCATATCAACTGGATTGGTCATACTCGTTATTCTGGAATTCGTCTCCCGGCACGCAGAGTTGGTTGCCGGAATTGAAATCCATTCTCGAGAGCGACGGAATTCGGATTCTCAACCACCGATTCACTACAGAGGCATCGAGTCTATTTCTCGTCAGTACGCGACCTGAAGTACTTCCTATTATGATTCCGCAGCGTATTAAGGGACGATTACAACACATCGTTCGGAATCAACATCCGCAAGCGTTTCAACGCAATTACGATTTGCGCAGCGTAGGTTCGACGCATCGCGACAAGATAGAAGCTTATCTTGCGTCTCAGCTGGCTCATCATTCGAAGTCTGGAAAAAGTCAATCTGCCGATTTGGCTGACTTGCAAGCAATTCGCCCTGAGGTGAACTTGGCTCAAGAGATCTACACCGCCCACGCTCGGCACATTTGCAATTTGCATCTCGTCTTTGTGAACGATTACCGATGGTGCGAAGTTCAAATCCAGAAACTAGAGAAAGTTCGAGCAGTAATCTTACTCGCGAGTGAATCCAAGGGACACCGACTATCGCGATTGAGTGTGCTGCCTGATCACATTCATCTGACAATCGGATATGGGCTTGACGAATCGCCATTGCAGATCGCTCTGTCGTACATGAATAACATCGCCTGGGTGTATGATTTGCAACCCGTTCTTATGTCGAGTTGTTACATCGCGGGCTTCGGCGAATACGATCTTGGAGCGATCAAATTGAAGAAACCAGTCTAATTCCGCAATTGGTTTGACTTGGCCGTCTAACGGCGTCTGTATGAGTTGAAATGCATTCAGGTGGATTTGACGAGGCTAGAAGAATAGAAAAGTAGTGCAAAGGCCGTGGACCCACCGGGACAAGCCCGGTGGCGTTTGATTCGACTAGCTTTTTTACTTCTTCTAACCTCCAAACATGCGATTCAACCGTTGGCGGTGATACGCTAAGCGTTCATCCGAAGTCATTTTTGCGAAGTTCGGTCGATCCTCAGGAGTCTTTTTCTCAGGAGGTGCAGCAACGGGCGTCGGAACTGCAGGTGGCGGCACAGGATCCGCCGCTGGTTTTACTGGCGGAGCCTTTTCAGCTGGAGCTTTTTCTGCGGCAACAGGCGGAATGCTGATCGTTGTTCCACTTCCACCGTAGCTCATAACGTTGGTGCGCAGTTGCAAGTCGTCTTCGAGACTGAGGCGCGGTGGAGTTCCCAATTTCTCCAGGACCGAGTGATAAGCGCGAACGGCCTCTTCTGGTTCCACGACTCCATCAACGATTAGGCGCAGGAACTCGATGAATGCCAGCTGATTTTCGGCCTGGTTGATCTTGCGGCCGAACAATGCGACTCGTGCCCCATACTTCTGGGCCTGATGGATCAGCGTGAAAGCGTCAAGAGTTGTGCCTGCACCCCCGCCCAGAATTCCAACCACCAGGTGCGGTTCGTACCGCACGAGGTCTTCGATCGCCTTCGGACCGTGATACACGATCTTGAGAAACACCGGACGGCCCGGTCCCGCGACACCCGCCAGGGTCCTGGCAACGACATCGTTCGTGAAGTCACCGAGCAATTCCGGAGACACTGCCGTGGAAATGTTTGGATCAAACACTTCCAGGAAGTAGCGAAATTTCTTGCGCTCGGCCTCTTCGCGAAACAGTTTGAACTGCTCCAACGTGTGGCGGTCGATCTCGGCATCATTGCTGAACGTAACGGAATAGAGTCCCAGATTCGCGCCCAGATGACGTTCTTCCGGGCTGCAATCCAAATGTCCGCATTGCAGGTGATCAAGCGACGCCGTGCGAAATGGAAGTGCCGGACTCTGAAAAATCCGGCTGCCGCGCATTACATGAATATCAGTCGTATCATTCGCCCTGGCGGCAGGCGTGATGTGCGACCTGTCGAACAAACGCTCCTGAATGGTGAGGATTTCACTGTTATGCGCCGACATCAGCATGATGTCGACCACACCCTGAGCCACAATCTCACGAATCTGCTGACGGTACTCCGCCAGCGTCTTGAATCGCACTTCCCCGTCGTGCCGTTCGGGGGAAACACCCGGCGCACCGATTCCGAATGCCATGTCGGCATCTTTGGCATCGGCAATGATAAACGCCTTCGATCCGGAAGGATTGGCGTGAATCTCAGCCAATTTTTCGTCGAGCGATTTGCGAACCATGTTGACTTACAGTACCTTTTCAATTGTCTCACGCAAGACGCGCGCGGAATTGGTCAGCCCCGTCTTTTCCTTCGGCCAGAGATCGATTTCGAGTTGGCCGAGGACGCCGGCGCGGCCCACGATTGTCGGCACTGAAATCGAGACATCGCGGATGCCGTATAGACCGTTGACTAAGGAAGAAACCGGTAAAATTCGCCGCTGATCCAACGCGATGCTGTTGATCACGTCGGCGATTGACAGTCCGACTGCGAAGCCGGCGCCGCCTTTTTTCTTGATGACTTCCGCACCACTCCCACGAGTTCGTTTTTCGACCTCGGAAATCAAAGCGGGGC
>JAQGHT010000691.1 GCA_028291565.1 Planctomycetaceae bacterium
GGCGATCTGTTGCGACAAACGCCGCTGTCAGGTGCCCGACGTTAGCGCCGCCAAATTTGGGCATGCGAGTCAGCATATAGGGCCGGTCTCGCGCGCCGTTGTCCAGCACGTGCCGCATCCAATCCTCGTTCAACTTGTCACCGACTCCATCGAGTGGCGGGGGAACCCGGCCTTCGTCACCCATTTCCGGAATGGCCGAGACGAACAGCGAATTGCGATCTCGTTCGGGCCCACCCACTTTGTCTCGCGAATGACAGGCATAACAATTAAAGGCCGCCATCGTGTGCGCGATTGATTGAGTCGCACTCAACTTGGAGTCTGCCGAAGCGGGTGTTGTGAGGGCTGCGGTCAATGCACTCAATTGGTTGAAATTCAGGTCAAACTGAGGAATCCGGGAACCGATTCCCGGTTGCAGTGGATCGGTCGCAGGGACCGCGCGCGTCGCATCTCGTGAGACAGCCAGGCAGCCTTTCGTCGGATCCAGTTTCGAAAGAGGTTTTACAGGAAGGGCGGCAACCGTCTTCCCATCACGTTTCAGTTGATGGCAATTCGCACAGCCCAAACTTGTGAATAACGTCTGGCCCTGTGCGACGAGTTCTGGCTCGAACACAAATCGGGGCTTCGCAGTTTGGGGTGCAGGCGGCGGAGTTGGATTCCCTTGTTCGGTCATCTGGACCACTCGAGCGACATCTTGCAACGGAACGCCTGGCCCCTCAAATTGCAGGGTCAACGTCCATTCGCCCCCACCCTGGGTATAGTCGACCTGAATCGGATGCAAGCCGGACTTCAGATGAGTCCGCCCGGTCTGGACTGTATGCGGATGAATGCCGTCGGAATCGGCAACCTTCTTGCCGTCGATGAACAAAAGACTTCCATCGTCCGAACCAATGTGGAACGTGTAATCGCCTTCGCGTTCGATTTTCAGGAAACCCGTGAATCGCATGCCGAAATTGCCTTCGCGTCCGGCCTGCGTGAGATCCAACCCTGCCGCCTGCCCGGTCTTATAGGGTTTCAGGTCTTCGAACTTCGGGACTTTTTCCCAAGATCCTTCGTAGGCTGCGAATTTCATGTTCGGATTTCGCGGAACCACATTGACATCGCCAATCAAGTAGCTCGCCAGGTCGACTGCTTCCGTCTTTTCCAGATTGAAGCTCGGCATCCGGGCCGACGGACGCACGCGGTGTGGCTCCTGCAAGAATGAGGCGAGACTTGGAATCGTGTATTTCGCCTTCAGATCTGACAGCGGAATCGACCCTCGCGGGGGATTCTTGGTATCGGTATCCGGGGCGTGACATGCCACGCAGCCGATCTGATGAAACAACTGCTTACCACGTTTGCCGGCTGCGGGTTCGCTCGAAAGTTCAGCTGGGGCGTCGGTGCGTACGAGATAATTCACGAGAGCCAGCACGGCCTTGTCTCGTTCCGCGATGGGAAGACCTGACAACAGGTCCGGCATCGTCGTGCCTGGCTTGACTGCATGTGGATTGGCTAGAAAAGAAAGTAGGAATTCCGGTTGAATACGTTTGCCGACTTCGTCCAGCACGGGGGATTGCTTCGGCAGGATCCCGGCAGCTTGAGCTGCGTCCGCCTGATGACAGGCAACGCAGTTGAGCTCACCCAGGAGCAAGCGTCCGCCATCTGCGGGAACCGCACTGGTTGCAGCGTGGAATCGTTCAAAGCCAGGCAAATAGGGACGCCGTGCTTCTTGTTCCGCATTGCGCGGCACCAGCCAGATATTGCGATAGCGGACGGGATTGCCGTGGTCCTGCAGGAGAATCGGCCCCGCCTCGATCGTTCCGGGAGCTGCATTCGCAGTGACAGTTTGCGGCAATTCGACGTCACGGTGAATGACGACGCCATTGTGTCGGACAGTGATCCGCGCTGGCGCGGCGATTCCCTTTTCTCCCCAGCGTGTCGCCGTGAAATCCAGATCATAGGTCTGCCAGCTGAGCGGCGGCAGGCACATATTGATGTCGGGGGCTTTGATCGAATACAGCCCACCGCACTCGTTGTCTTTGCCGAGCAGGCCGAAGGAGTCGAGCATTTGAGTTTCGAAACGGCCCTGGCAATAAATACCACTGTTTCCGCGGCCTTGTCCTCGGGCTTCCGGCATGAATGGTAGCTGGAATTCGATGTGGAGCGAGAAATCTGTGAAATTCTGGGAGCTCGCGCAACCGGGCATCAAAAGTCCCTCGGCAGTGACTTTCGCGCCGGCCTTCCACTGCTTCTGCAGTGTTTCCGGTGTGCCGTCGAACACGACGACTGAGCCAGCGGGGGCCTTCAGTCCCAATGTCGGACTGAAACGTTCGGTCTTCTTCAATTTCAAAGATTGAACCAGTTGTTGAATGCCGGCGGCGTCATTTTCGTCCTCGTTCCGATCCCGTTCGTTCCATCCGGCACCAGGCAGGCCACCTTTGTAAATTGTCGCTGTGAACGTCCCTTTGCCCAACGCAATCACCTGGACCCCAACGTTCGGCCCCGTGTATTCGCCTTGAATCGCAAAGTCAGGATCGGCGGCAGCCTCTTTGGGGGAACTGAATACTGGTTCGGCCGCAGCGGTTCGCAGGCTGGCGAATAGGCCAAACACAACGATCAAAGTGAACAAACTAGAGCGGTAAATCACAGAGCGCATCCTGATCCTTTTCGGGGCGGGGAGTATTTCACGTCACCTTTAGAATTTGGCCGTTTTGCCCGGGTGGTTACGGTAAACAGGACATCGGTCGCGCAATAAGGACACTTTTCGCAGATCTCCCGCCACCGGGACAAGCCCCTTGGCGGAGGTTCCCCGAAAAGTGTCGCAATAAGCCAGGATTATTCAGCGGAAAACTCAAGCCCGAAACGCAAGTTTTAGGCTTCGACGGCTACAGGAATCCGTCACGTTAACGCGAATCAAGCGGTCCGCAAGCTGGAGAGTTCTCAGGTGCCACAATCATGAGTGACTTCGATCCCGAAGTATCAATTGCAGCATTTCATTCCTTGAGTTTCAATAATTCGACTTTGCGGAATTCCACGGGATGGCTTTCAGACTGCAGCGAAATCGTGCCGGAATCCAACAGTAACTTGCCATTACGTTTGCTGATCAACTCCTTGGCATGGGCGTCATTCGGATCGAGTTGCGGTTCGGTATATTCGAGAACGACCTGACCGTCGATCTTGTGTCGAATGAGTTTGCTGCCATGAACTTCAATTTCCACAGTCACCCACTGGTCGCCGGCATATGTCTTGGATGTCGAGTTATTGCAGTGCTGGGTAATCAATTTCCCGCCCATCACGATATTCGTGCCTGGAGTACAAACATTCAAAGTCGACCGGGGATCCTTACCATTGCCACCCAGCAATTGCACTTCGATGGACGCGGGAAAATCCTGGTTTTTGTCCATCGTTTCCGGTGCTTCGCCGTGGATCATGACGCCGCTATTGCGAATGGCCCAACCGGGACCCGCATTGGCTTGTTCTCCGACGAAGCGGTATTCCACTCGCAGAAGATAATTTGAAAACGTCTCCTTGTAGAACAAATGTCCAAACTGTCCCTTGAATTTTGGATATTTGTCCTTCTCATAGACGACCGTCAAGACTCCGTCCTGGACACGGAACGTGTTCCCGTAGCTCTCGCCGACGACTTGCCCCTTGATCTTCGGAGTCCAACCATCCAGATTTTTGCCGTTGAACAGTTGGATCCATTCTTCGGCCTTCGGTTTGTCATCCTTGGGTTTATCCTCTGCAAAACCAATCGTTGTGATCGCGATCAGAAAGCACAGGGACACGCTTCGTAACCTGGAAATCATGGTGTATTCCAAAAGGAGGAGCAGGGGCAGTCGGCAATGATTTTTCCAGCACATCGTAATCCGTGCCGCGGTATCAGGTCCAGTCTCAATATCACGTCCAATCGGGCTGGCGCGAGCTGAATCACTGTAGGGAAGCCATTAGAAACAGCAAATTCCCCGATCAAACCAGTAAAACGGCCGGCAGATCCAAAGTTGGCGCGTGATATTCTGTTCGCGACCCGAAACGAGTCTATTTCAATGCTTTTTCCCTCGATCAAACGTTTTATTCTTAACCGTACGCCGTATTAAAAAGGCTCGGATTGACGGATTTTGGGGATCCGTCTATATACTCAATCGAGTGGTCATCAAGAAAGACGCCAATACCCGCTGCCCCATCAAGGTCAGACTATGTCCGAAGTGGAACTCATCGTGGAATTGGGGCAAATGTCGTTGCCAACCGAAAGCGTGAAACACCTTGCTGTGGGAGCATTAGTCACGCTCAATGAGTTCCCTGGCGACCCGGTAGCAATTCATGCGAACGGAAAGTTGATGGGACGGGGTGAAGTCGTCGTGGTTGCCGGGAAGCTGGGAATTCGACTCACAGAGCTGTTCCCTGCCTGAAGAATTGCGATTTTCGTGCGACGTTGAGGGTACGAGATTCCGTGGCTCGGTGCTGCGAGTCACGGAGTGAATTGCCGACAAGTATTTTAGCAGTTTTCTGGGGCGCGACTAACTTCAAGAGGATCGATCGGGTGACTACCCAAGACTCGCTATGAGCCGGGCGAACGCGAAAGGAATCGCATGCAGGGCCGTTGGGCTGAATTCGGGTTATGGAGTTGTTTGATGCTCATCCCAGCCTCGGGGTGGAGTCAGGAGCTGCCACGTTCCGGAAAGTCCGCCGCGCTCGACAGGTTTGTCGGGACGGAAGACGACAGTGTCCTGGAGTCTCGGTCGGTCAGCAGTAATTCTCCGCTAAAACTCACGCGCTCGGGGCAGACTACTGAAAAACCCGGAATGCGTTCTGATAAGCCTTCTACAAGACCGACCGGTTGGGGTACGACCGCAGGCAGTCTGGTTGTCGTCCTGACGCTCATTGTCGGCTGCGGCTATCTCTTCAAACGGCAACGCGTCGGCGGCAGTGGACTTCTGACAGACAATATTGTCCAGATTCTGGGCCGTAAGGTGATAGATCAGCGGACGACATTGCAGCTGGTACGTTGTGGATCCAAGATCCTCATCTTATCGAATTCCACGCAGCATGGCGTGCGGACCTTGTCTGAGATCACAGATGCTGGCGAGGTTGAGACAATTACCAGTCAATGTTTATCGCTCCGCAATCTGAATGCTCAAGGCGCGTCAATTTCAGGTTTTTCTGGCGTGAACGCCGGGGCAGAATCGCCATCGGTCAATTCGACACGGTCCTCAGGGCCGCACATCGGAAATCGTTCCACAGCACCGAGTCATGGGGGTAGTCCTCATGTCTAATCGCTGGTCGAGAAAACTGTCGGGCTCAATCCCATTGTGGATTCGGACTCAGTTTATTCGTTTTGCCGCAACGCTGACTTCAAATCATCTGTCAAACATGCCGGTTGAACTTCGGAACAAAACGTTAAACGTTTCTTCTGTCGCACTGTATCGGATTGTCTTCATCCTGTTTGCGGCTGTCATTGTCGCTCAAGCCTGGTCACCTCGAGCATTGACGGCTCAATCTTCAGTTCCAGCGAGAAATCAGAAGTCGCAATCGGACGATATTCGATTTCGGGACAATGCGAATCGTTCCACGGATCAACGTGATGCCGTTTCAATTCCCACGAATCAGAACTCCAAACGAACTTCTGTTGCGAAGGGCGGTCAACCGCGGCAAATTGCAGATCCCAACGCCGATGTTGACTCTGATGATGTCAAGCTGCCGCGGACCGTCCGGCCCAATCGAGTCGCTCGGGCGGAACTCAGGCAGCCGCAACAGCCCGATGTCGAACCGGGACCGCTACCAGAAGTTCCGCCATTCAAATTGGACCAATTGGTCGATGCCGAACAGTTGGTCTCGCCGCAAGGACTGAAGTCGAGTCTCGGGGTGGGGCTGGTTGTATCAGTACTCAGTCTGGCCCCGGCGATCTTGATGATGTCCACCTGCTTTGTGCGCTTCATCGTCGTGCTCAGCCTGTTGCGGCAGGCATTAGGTACTCCCAATCTGCCCCCCAATCAAGTTCTGATGGGCTTGAGCTTATGTCTGACGTTCCTGGTCATGGGGCCGGTGTGGAATGAAAGTTACCAGCAGGGAGTTCGCCCTTATGTTGAAGCAACATCCCAGGGCACTCATCCGAATCTTCCAGAGGTATTTGAAAAGACCGTCGCTCCAATTCGACGCTTCATGAGTCATCAGATTGAGCGATCGAACAACGCGGATGCCGTCTGGATGTTTGTTGAATATCAACGGCCGGCCAAGGATTCTCCCGAGGCGGAAAGCTGGCACGAGCCGGAAACTTATGACGAAGTCTCACTGACAGTTTTGCTGCCGGCTTATCTTCTCAGTGAATTGAAAACGGCGTTCCTGATTGGATTTCAAATCTACCTCCCATTCCTGATCATTGATTTAGTCGTCGCGTCTGTTTTGATGAGTATGGGATTACCAATGCTGTCGCCGGCCCAAGTTTCATTGCCGTTCAAACTGTTGTTATTTGTCTTGATTGATGGCTGGGCGTTAACGGTTGGGATGCTGATTGAAAGTGTCCGAGTCGCTTGAAAGCGTTGTGCAGAGGCCGTGGATCCACTCGGGCAAGCCCGGTGGAATGGAATAAATGCCAGGGTGTTTCGCTCAAAGTTGATGTGAAGGCAATACGGAATGACGGCGGATCACGCTATTGAAATCGCTCGAAACGCGTTATTGCTGGCATTGCTGCTGGCCACTCCGGTCTTGGCGGTCTCGTTGGCGACGGGGCTGATCACGAGCATTTTGCAAACAGTCACCCAGCTCCATGACCAGACGTTGAGCTTTGTTCCGCGACTATTGGCGGTCGTCCTGGTGGCATTATTAACGCTGCCGTGGGGCGTGAACCTGTTGGTGGAATACACCTCGGAACTGTTTCAAAACATTCCGTCCAGTATTTCGGCAGGTGATTCATGATCTCCGAAGGCGGTATCGGTCCTGCTGAACTTGCCCAATTCGCAATGCGGATGCTGGCCGAACATCTACTCGTATTCTGCCGTTTGCTTGGGCTGCTGGTTCTGATCCCAGGAATCAGTACGGCAGCTCTGGGATGGCAATTGCGAGCGGTCTTGCTGATTACCCTGGCGGCAATTATCACACCCAATGTTTCACGCCAGGTTCAAGCCGTCTTGGACCCTGACACGATTCAACAGGCCTCGCGCGAAGAATTTGCGATTCCTGACCTGAATCCTGCTGAATCGGGAGAACTTGCTGGTCAATCCGCCTCGAAACAGACTGTTCAAGGCAATTCCATTTCGGAACTGGCGCACGCGGCCTTGGCCGAACTTTGCCTGGGATTAATGCTCGGCTGCGGAGCGAATCTTGTGTTGCAGTCTTTCCGAATGGCCGGTTCGGTCATCGAGCAGCAAACGGGATTATCACTCGGACAAACGGGCGGACCAGAGTCTGAAGATGGTGAAACCGGATCTGGATCGCTGATGTTTGTGTTCGGGGGTGTGCTATTCCTGGTTGCCGGTGGGCATCTTTTGTGTATTTCGACACTGCTCGACACATTTCAAGAGTTCCCGGTGGGGTATGGCTCTATAGCGAGCGAGCCAGCGGTGATCATCGCGAACCTCGTCCATCAATCGCTGAAGTTGGCCCTGCAACTGGCTTCGCCGATTATTGCGACACAATTACTCGTGAGTTACACCTTAGCGCATGCGGGAAATCTCGCGCCGCAATTCAATACAAATGCAATCGCGAGCCCCGTGCGAATAGTGTCCGCCTGTATCGTACTAAGTCTAACGCTGACCGGCATGACCGAGCGGATCTTGGATACGATTCCCGTGATGCTGCAGATACCGCAGAAAAACTTATAGTGCCGCGTCAAGGCTCAGTGACTGGCTTTTTAGGACGACGGAGTCGATCCCGAACCGGCCGCAGGTACGTGCCGGTTGATTCAATTACCACAATGTTGTCGCGAGTCTCGAACTGACGCGCCGAGGGTCCAGACTCACTGATCAAAGCACATGGAATCGGACGACCGAACAGCTCCGCCGACTGAACGTCGCCGCCGTCAGGCTCGCGAACAGGGACTTGGTCCGCGCAGTCAGGACCTCGGCCTGGCATGTCGTCTCATCGGCATTGCCGCAGCGCTGCAGTTTTGCGGTTCGAGTTTGGTGATTGCGATTGCCGACATGCTGTTGGTCAGTTTTACGCAACCGATTGGAAATCGTCTGTCACAGGAAACCGCGCTGGCCAGTTTTTTCAATGTGGCTGCCAGCGTCGCGACGCAGCTGGCTCTGTTCGTCAGCTGGATCCTGGTCTCCAGTGTCATCGCCCGCCTGGTACAGGTCGGGTTTCGAGTCGACTTTTCTGACGTCATTCCTGACTTTAAAAGGATCAGTCCGACGTCAGGCATGCACAAGTTGCTGCAAATGGAAAACGGGTACCTGGCGCTGATTAATGGGGGCAAATTTCTGCTGTTGCTGGGCGCTGGCAGCTGGTTTGTCTGGTCCCATCTGGGTCAGTTAGCCGCATTACTCGAAGAAGACGTTTCAGACGGCTGTCGACTGAGTGGAAGCATGTTGTTGGCCCTGACCTGGCAATTGGCCTTGGTTCAGCTGTTGATTGGCGTGCTCGATTATGGCTGGCGATATTGGAAATTCGAACAATCTTTGAAAATGACGCTTGAAGAATTGAAGCAAGAGGCAGGTTCATAACACGCCGAATAACAAGTGGAAACTTCCTCGTTCGACGGTATTTTTGACACCAATTTCGATGCCTGGATTCTGACTGCTGACCGCCCAGAAATGCGGTCGGACCGCTTCGGAATGTCGATTCGCCACCGCACGCACACTGGCCCGCCAATCGGCTTGGTAGAGGGCTGGGCTCGCGCCAGGCATCGTCGCACCGCTCTGAAAGGTTTGAAGTTGTCCCTTTGATAGCGTCGTCGTCCCGGCAAAAACATTAGTGCGGCCGTATGGGTAATACCCGCCGGACGAATAGGGGCCACGTCCTCCCATGCCGCCCATGAACATCGAATTGGTGTCCTTAAGTCCCTCTGGCAGATTCCAGGCATGAGGAGCTATAAGCTTCGTGAATTGCAGCCCCACTTCGTCCTGATCGAGGCGTTTTAATTGGGCTGTTCCGCCTGCAGGAATCTTTTCTCCCGCGTACCATCGACCAGGAAGAGCCTCAATCGCGAGGTATTCCAAGTCCCACGCATACCCATTGGAAACGGATAATTCCTGGGACTCGGGATCGGCAGGTGGCGTGAAGTCTAAACGACCGCGTTCGTCTCGCTGTTCGACGAGCAGGAACTGAGTCCAGGTTTGTGACCGGAACCACCCCGAGCTGAGGTGTTGCTCATTGCCCGTCCAATCGACTGTTCCGCTTTCAAATCGCTGCAAATACGGCCAGATTGGAAACGCGGCGACATTCGGTGAGAATTTCAGTCCGGCGGAAGGTGCGAACGGAGCGTACAGACAAAGGCGACTCAACGACGCGGCGGATTTCGCCTGCTGATCGAGAAACGTGACACTGTGCAGTCGCGAACGAACACTGAATCCGTCGGCTACCAGGGAATAGACAAATAACATCATGCAGGCCACTGATGCAATAAGTGGAACAGTGAACACAAGGGCGCCCACTCGGCGCGTCTTGCGCAGCCAGTAGTAGTTCAATGGTCCAATGACAATTGTAAAGATTGTGATCAGCACGAGAAACGCGTGCACGGGGACCGAACCGACACCAGGAATCAGAAAATTCAAGAACTCGGTCCCCGAATTGCGGGACGACATGCCCATCCGCGAGGACCATCTCGATTGGTTTTGCGGCAACGACGCGAGCAGCCAGGCCCAGTCATTGGCGACGCCTGGAAAGGGATTTTTGGGAAACACATAGATTCGTCCGAAAGACCAATCTCGAAATACGGGGGAATTTGAATTGGAGATCCACTGTCCGGGCACGTCGCCGGCTGCGGCTTCGGCGACAGCTGGTGCCAGTTCGGCTCCGCCTGGACCTCGTTGAGGCATCGCCCCCGGCGGACGTGTTCCGCGGGAATAGGCATTTCCTGGAATGGTCCCTGCGTTCAATGTCTTGGCCTGAATGATATGGGTGTCAATAATCGGCAGTTCGATCGACATCCAGCGTTTTCCGGCGGCCTGATCCAGCTGTAACATTTGATGCAAAGGTTCGAGTTCCGCGGCCGGCTTTTCGGTGTCATAAATGATCAGCACACCCCCGCAGGCGGCCCATTTCAAGAGCGCTTCACGCTCCGCCGTCTTAAGTTTGGAACTCAGATTTGGCCAGGAAATGGCAATCAAATCAATTCCGCTATAGTCGGTCCAATTCTCGGGCAGGTCCGTTGGCGGTATGACCAAATGGTCAGACTCGATCACGCGGGACGATCCATGTCGTGAGCCCCCGCTCAGGGCTGCCAGACCTCGAAGTGTCGCGCACTCTGTTGCCGCGGCGTTTTCGAAGGGTTCCAGAGATTTGTCGTCCAGGTCTTCAACAGCAATAACCAACATCGAGGCGCGCGCAGCGTCGCCACCATACTCGGGCAAAGTGTGCGCAGTTTTCAAATCCTCAATTTCCTCGCCACGACCGTCCAGGACTTTCAATTCGCCATCGATGCCAACACTGACAACGGGGATTGGCAAGGAAAAATCACGTGTGGCATTTTGATCCAGATGAACAGTGCGCCGCACCTCCGGCATCCGGTCCTGACTGTTGGAATTGCGATTCTTGAATACCAGCTGAAAGTCCTGCTCGGGACCGAGATTGGTCAGTTTGATTCGCAGTGGCACATAACCGCCGTGAGCGTTACCCGGCCAGCGTGAATCCACCGCGATGCGGACAGTATCGGAGCTGCGTACAGCTTCAGTTCCGCCAAATACGACACCGGGAAATGAGATGCACGCAATCAAATAGAGGCAACTCAGCCACCCGGGAAGCGAAGATGTCGGGCGGGATGAGTCCGTTCCGCGCCCAATACTTGAATTTGGTTGGCCAGGAAGCGAGGAGAGCGAGGCCATGGCCTGATTCCTTGAAAACGGATGAAATACGAGCTGCGAATATTCTGCTCAATGAGTTGTTATACCGTGCACGGTCACGAATAAGACGTTTAATCGCGCGGATGAGTAATGAAAAAGACTCATTCGTGGTCGCGAAGAGTTTAAGTTCTCAGCGAGCTGTCAGCGTTCGGTAACAACAATAATCCACTAATTCCTCAGATCCTGCGGTAATGAACGGGAAATCTCCGGGACGGTCTCCAGCAGGCGAGTCACCAATCTACGAGTATCCCAACCTTCCAGCCGCGCGGCATAGTCCAATATCAAACGATGGCCAAGAACGCTGGGGGCGACGCGTCGGATTTCATCAAATCCGACGTTTGGCTTTCCTGCAAGCAAGGCGGCTGCGCGGGCGGTCCCGGCCAGGGCGATGGCCGCCCGGGGAGACGCACCGAATTTGACGAATCGTCGCACCTCTTCCGATGCACCGTCACTTCCCGGTTGTGTTGCTGTGACCAGGCGTGCGATATAATTCGCGACTGCCGCTGGCAAGTGGACCTGGTCCGTGAGTTCAAACAGCCGGTCGAGTTGTTCCGCGGACAGTATTTCTTTCAGTTCGGGCGGTTGACCGTGCCGTCTGGTTGAAATAATTTGCTCCAACGTTTCGGTGGAAACGCCGCGTACTTGAATTTTCATGGTGAAGCGATCCAGTTGAGCTTCGGGAAGCGGATAAGTTCCTTCCAGCTCGATTGGATTTTGTGTGGCGAGCACAAAAAACGGCAGGGGCAAGGGATAGGTCTCGCCCATGACTGTCACTCGGCGTTCCTGCATGGCCTCAAGCAATGCCGACTGGGTCTTAGGACTGGCGCGATTGATTTCGTCCGCCAGCAGTAAGTTCGCGAAAACCGGTCCCGGATGAAACACCAGCTTTCGCTGGCCGCCTTCTTCTTGCAATACCGGCGAACCCACAATATCGCCCGGCAACAGATCGGGAGTAAACTGGATTCGACGAAATTTCAGACGCAACAGAGTTGCCAGAGACTTAATCAGTTCCGTTTTACCAAGACCAGGCAACCCTTCGAGCAGCAGATGTCCTCTGGCAAGCAGCGCGATTGTCACCAGTTGCAGCAATTCCTGCTGTCCCAGCAACGCTTTGGACAACTCGGCGAGTAGCTGGTCCAACAGCGTTTTGGCCTCTGAGACCTCGCTCGGGCTGAGCAATTGACCGGTTTCCGTACTGCTGACGTTGGTTATGCTCAAAGCGGCTCCTCGATGTTGTCAAACGGACGAAGACTCGAATGCGGCGGTACGGAAACTGCAAACAGTTCGGAACTACTTCTAGCTAGAAGCTTTGTGTCAAAAGTCCAAGTCGGTGAGGGACCGTTGATGGTCCGGTTGTCAGGAATCTGAAAACGGAACTATCGCCTCCTGGCATGACAATCCGAAATCGATTATTCGCATTCATGCACATGCTGCCATCGAATTGTAGACTCAACGCACGAACTTGGGGAGTGTGAGGATGAGTGTCTTGTAGATATCTGTGTTAAGAGCAGGCTCCCAATTGCTTCCACGGTTCGTCCGATTACAATAGTCTGTAAAGTGAGGGCCAGTTTGCGCTGAAATGATTTCACTGGCAGCGGAAATTGACAGAGAGCGGGCGAGTACGGCTGCGGATTGTTGCAGCGCGGGAGCGAGATATGGCGGAACAGTGGTATTATCAAGCGTTTGGTCAGGATTTCGGGCCACTCTCGCTCGACGAATTGGCGCAGATGCTGCATGAAGGTGAATTGGCCGGCGAGGACCTGGTACGAGAAGGAACGCGCGGCGCGTGGAACGCCGCCGCCGGATTTAAGGTTCTGACCGAGAAAGCCAACTCCATTGCTCTTGAGACGGCGGAAGTCGCGACCGATATCGATAGCTTTCTGCTGCTGGACGAAAAAAACGATTCCCCATCAGGATCGGAATCTGACGCGTTCGCCGATATTAACGCTTTCGAATTTGACGATAACGAGAAACCTGCGCCGAAGCACGAGAAACCCGGGTCGAGGACTGAGCGACCGTCTCCAAAAACTGACACGCGCGAGGTTTGGTACTTTCAATCTCTAGGTCAGGAGTTCGGGCCAGTCCCATTCACCGAGCTGCTTGAAATGGCAAGTCGGGGCGAAGTGGATCCCGAGG
>JAQGHT010000707.1 GCA_028291565.1 Planctomycetaceae bacterium
GTCAGATGCTCCGCTGATGAAAATGATCGTTCCGCTCATTTTCTTGTTCTTTCTAATTCCTGGCACAGTTCATGGATTTGTCTCGGGAACGGTCAAATCACATCGAGACATCGTGGCAGGGATGACCAAATCGATGGGGGCGATGAGCTACTACCTGGTCCTGGCCTTTTTCGCAGCGCAGTTCACGGCCGCTTTCAAGGATTCGAAAGTGGGGGTGCTGCTGGCGGTAAAGGGGGCCGAGGGCCTGAAATCGCTCGATTTGCTCCCGCAGGTGACAATCGTTGGTATTATCCTGATCAGTGCGGTGCTCGATTTGATCGTGGGTTCGGCCTCTGCGAAATGGGCTTTGTTGGGGCCAATTTTTGTGCCCATGCTGATGTCAGTCGGGATTGCACCGGAACTGACACAGGCCGCTTATCGGGTCGGCGATTCGTGCATGAACATCATGACACCTCTGATGCCTTACTTCCCCCTGGTCGTGATCTATTGTCAGCGCTACATCAAAAAGACCGGCATCGGCACACTGATCTCATTGATGCTGCCCTATTCACTGTGTTTCATGGTCAGTTGGATCATGTTGCTGCTGGTGTTTTGGGGATTCGGATGGCCTTTGGGGTTGGATTCCAGCTATACGTACACGATGCCCAGCTAGAGCGATTTCAGTTTAAGAGTTCCGGTTTCCATGTATTTTGCGTGAATATCATGGGTTCCTGCAGTGGCTGAATTCGTGAAAAATTGGACGGTTCCATACAAACACGCGATCTGCAAGAGAATTTGCACTTTTCAAGTCATTCAATGCAGGAATATTCATGGGGTATTCCGAGTTTGCTTGCAAATGGTTGCATCGGACGTCACTCTATATGTTCGATCTCCAGGGGATTTTTGACTGTTCGTGGCCAAGAATGAGTCTTTTTCCATATTTATCTACGCGATCCAACGTCTCATTCTTAACCGTGTGCGGTGTGACTGATTCCCGTTAGGGGACTCCGTAGAGGATTTTCATTGCGGAATTTGCGAGAATTCAGGCTGTCAGGATTTTCGGAACCTGTCACGCCGGAAGTCTCACGCATTCAGCTTGTGGCAATCACTCTCGCGAAAAAGACAATTCCCTGTTGCATCACTGTTCCCTCGGGCCGGGGACTTGTTGCAATGGGGCCTCGCCCAGCTTGATGGCTGTCACTGCCATGGGATGGAGCGCGCTTCGTACTCTGGTGATCCGTATAAGCTGTTGTTCGTTCCTTTGCACGCAAACGGGGCAATGTCATGCTGTCATTCTTCCATCATGCCAAGAATCAACTCGGCAATATCCAGTCGGCCGCGCAACGTCGCAGCAAGGTCCGGACTCGGCGGAAAATAAGATTATTCTGGAACGTCGAATCTTTGGAAAACCGTACGTTGCTGACCACATACACAGTAATGGATACGTCAGATGACATCAATGACACCAGCAGCCTGAGATATGCGATCAATCAGGCCAATACGAATCCCGGCGCCGATACCATTCAATTCGATCAGAATGCGTTTTCGACGCCTCAAGTCATCACGCTGGGCGGGACGGAACTGCTGATTACAGACTCCGTTACGATCACTGGTCCCGGAGCGCTCAATCTGACGATCAACGCAAATGCAAAATCCAGAATCTTCGATGCTCAAGATGGCGTCCTCTTTCCCGGAAAGGATGTGGCGATCAGCGGTCTGACGCTCACCGGCGGGTATTCATCCGGCCGAGGCGGAGCCATCTTTTCCGGTGAAAATCTGACGTTGACGGACGACGTTCTCACGGGGAACTTCGCAGTGGGCGATAAGTTTAATAACCAAGGAGGGGGTGCCGTTTTTGAAGACGGGCGCGGGGGCAATCTGTTTGTCGACGGTTGCACGTTTTCCAACAATAGTTGCACGGCGCCTGGTGGTGCAATCAGTGCCACTATGAACACCGCGACCTCCGTGACAATTCAGAATAGTACCATTGAATCAAATACGGCGTTCGCGAGCTTCAATGGTAAGGGCGGGGGCATCGCCATTAACAGCCAGGGGGCCCGGGTGTTGATTCAAAACTCGACGATTACCAACAATAGCGCCAATAGCGCTGGCGGGATCAGTCTCTATATCGATAGTCCGTACGCATCAATCCTCGAAGGCTTGACGATCGTCGGAAATCACGCGGACTCCACGCCGACCGATTCAATCGGGGGATTGGCCATGTTCACCTCGACTGGCACGACGACGCTGCGGGACTCGATTGTGTCAGGAAATACGTCGAGTTCGACGACGAAGGATGTGTACGTAGGACATGGATTCAACGGAAACAACCTGATTACTCACAGTTTGATTGGAAACAACAGCGGTTCAGGTCTGACGGAAAGCCAGACCCCGGACGCGAACGGCAATCTGGTGGGGTCTTCGGCCAATCCGATCGATCCAAAACTCGATCCGTTGGCGGATAACGGCGGTCCGACCGAAACCATGAAACCCCAGGATGGGAGCAAGGTCATTGGCGCCGGGGCGCACGGGGGGACCCAAGGAGTTCCGACGGTCGATCAGCGGGGAGTCGCCCGTCCGACTGCCGGTTTCATTGATATCGGAGCCTATCAAACTCCGTTTGTGGACTTGTCGCCCACCACTCCTTCCAATCTCGCTCTGACACCAGGTACAGATACGGGGGTGAAAGGCGACAATATCACCAGCAACACCACCCCCACAATTACGGGCAATGCCGACACGGGAAACACAATTACTCTGTATGAGAGTTTCCCGGGTTTTCAAACTTCGCTGGGAACGACGACAGCCGCGGGTGGAACCTGGAGTATTCCAATCACTTTGCCTCTCGGTCTAGGGCCCCATGTTCTAGTCGCTCGGGCGGACAATGCTGGAAATCTCAGTGCGTTCTCAAATTCATTGACCATCACGATTGCTCCCGTCGATACGACACCACCGAATCCGCCAGCTTTGCTGACTTTGGATCCAGCCAGTGATTCCGGTGTGCAAGGTGACAATATCACGGAAGAGACTCTACCGACGATCACCGGCACCGCTGAAGCCGACAGCACGGTGACGTTGAAGGATGGAACCCAGATCATTGGTGTCGCCACGGCGACCGGCGGAGTCTGGAGTATTACGCCCACACAGCCCCTGAGTCTTGGAGCTCACACTTTTAAAGCCACCGCGACAGACGCGGCGGGAAATACGAGTCTCCCTTCGGCTGGACTGACTGTCACAATTGTCGCTCCCGCGCCGACCACGGATACTGGCACAGTCGGCACGTCGACGCCTCCCAGTTTCTACAAGCCGCCCGTGGAGGACAATTCAACGTTCGTCGTCGATGTCGCTCCGGGAGCTCTGGATACGCTCAAGGGGACCGGCAGTTTCACCGTGAACTTGCCGATCGACCGCTATTTCGGTGATATCACCAAGCTCCGCGCAGCGGGACTGCTCCCCTCGATGGTGACGTTGCAACTCCCTGCATTCGATGTGGACTCTAATGGCCTGCCAGTTCCTGAACGCGACCGCATTTCGATCAATGGACACTCATTCCAGGGAGTCAACCAGGGTGAATTTCTGACCGGTCTCGATGGGACCTGGAGACTGAACACCTTCACGATTCCCATTGATTTTCTGAATTTCCCAAGCGATCTCGGTGTGAACGGGACGCTCGTCCCAGCGAACAATCAGATCAAGATCGACGTCGATACCACTTCGGTCGGATGGCAGACTTCGATCGATTGGATCTCCCTCAAGGTCCCGGCCCCCAACCCCGTCTTCCTGGCTCCCGGCCTGTTGGTGAACGCCAGTGATTGGAACACGGTCTGGGTTCCTCAGTTGACCGCCCTGGGTGTCCCGATCGGGACCGCAGACCTGACAGGCGTGGCGCCCAATCAAACCATCGACACGATTGCTAATGGCGCCGATAAAATCGCCGTAGCCATCGCCGCACTCCAGCAACGATGGGGATTCAAAAACATCACGATTGTCGGCGAGAGTTTGGGGGCGATCGATGCCCGTGAATACATCGGGAATCTGATGAATGATGCTGATCCCACGAATGACGGTCTGGTCAGCCAGTTGATTGAAATTGGTGCACCAAATGGCGGCACGTCGATCAGCGGAAACGTCGTGGCCGAGTATCTGTCCTTCGCGGCTCAACTTGGATTCGCGGGATTGCCCCCGTTCATGCAAATCTCTGGCGCGCCGCAACTGAGTCCCGCGTTCATGGCGAATTACAATGCGACTCATCCGTTGAATCCCAATACGACATACTGGTCATTGGCCAGTAATTATCAAGCCCCGACATCCGATGTGACGGGTCATTTCCTGGAGTCCTTCGCGTTTGGTCAACCGAGTGATACCGTTGTGACACAACAATCCGCCTGGACAACGATCGATCCGTCCCATCGTCTGAGTTACCAGTCGCCCAACGGAGACGCGCAGCATTTTGCGGTAGGCAGTGTTGTACCGGGCATCATTGCTTCGCAGGGGATCTTTAATGAATTGTTGCCACTGGTCCTCAGGAATAATGAGCAAGTCCAATCGCCCTTTAGCGCGTCTCCCAATGCGTTGACGGCACAATTGATTCAACCACTTGATACAGAGCAGCCTGATACGATGCCTGGAACCGCGACGGTTTCGGGTTTGACGGGGATTCTGGGTACGAATCATCACACCTTGATTCTGGATGGAGGACATCCGGCATATGTGACCCTGTTCGATTACCTTGGAAATTTGGACGTTACTTTGACGTCACCCTCGGGTGTCGTCATTAGTCCGAACGATCCCGGTGTTTCATTTGAAGACGAAGAAACCAGCGATCACGTCAGGATGTTGATCTATCAGATCGCCTCGCCCGAGGCCGGGAATTGGACCGTTACGGTACACAATAATTCCATTATTCCAGAACCGTATCTGATTAACGGTTGGTTCCCGGAAAGCACGCTGACGTTGGCCTCCCAGGTTGATAAAACCGCATATGCCACAGGCGATCCGATCTTGTTGACGGCCTCGGTGTCAGATGGGACAAACAATGTTGCGGGGGCGACCGTCACTGCGCAGGTTTTTGATCCGTCCTATGTGGAGCATGATGTCACGCTCTTTGATGATGGATCACCAAACCACGGCGACAGCGTGGCTGGCGACGGCGTATACTCGAATCTCTATACCCAAACTGCGAATCCGGGATTCTATCAGATCCTCGTGAAGGCGAACGGAACTGTTCCAACCGCTTTCGATCGCCAGACGCAGGTCACGACCGAAGTCGGCCACGTGACCGCCGAGCTGAATAATTCGTTTACCGATTCGACAATCGATACCGACGAGAATGGCCTGTCGGACCAGTTGGTGATCCAAGCGGGGATCACCGTGACTGCCCCCGGGTTCTATCGCGTGATGGGTGAATTACGCGACTCGAACAATCAGGTCGTCGGAGAAGCCTCATTCGCGGGCAATCTGACTCCGTCTGATCAACAAGTCGCCTTGAAATTCGACGGCCGCGACATCTTCGAGAGCGGATCGAGCGGACCGTTCACGCTCAGTTCGATCAGCCTGGCGCAAGACACGGACGACGTGACTGTTCCAATTCAAGATCTGACTCCCAATTACCAGACGGCCGCGTACACTCATTCGTCATTCGAACATGGATCGATTGAAGTCACAGGGGTGGATTCCGAAACGGCAGTTGATTCGAGCTCCCCGCCTAATGGTAAGTTCGATGCGTTGAACATTAGCGTCGATGTGACAGTGGCAGTGTCTGGACAGTACAGTTTCTCCGCGAATCTGGTTGACGCGATGGGGCATGTTGTCGCCAGTGATTCAGGCACGGCCAGTTTGGCTTCTGGAACGAATACGATCGCGTTCAGCTTCCCCGGGGCCATGATTGGCGGCAGCCGGGACAACGGTCCGTATCGCCTGACGAATCTGGTCATCTCCAGCGACACTGACGGTGCCGTTGTTTCGCAAGAATTTTCCACGCAGACTTACCAAGCCAGCCAATTCGAAGGTTTTCTCGCTAATATACCAACCAATCTGGTCTTGGCTCCCGCGTCCGACACCGGCCGGCTGGCAAATGACAATTTCACAGGCGACACGACGCCGACACTGACTGTGACTGCAGACCCAGGCACAGCCGTCAAATTCCATGTCAACGGAATTGACGTCACTGCGACCGAATCGACACCTGGAGTCTACACGGCCACTTTTGCCGCTGGCGTCCTGCATGTCGGAAGCAACTCCGTCACCGCGACGTCCACGAATTCCGCGGGCACCAGTCCGGCCTCGACGCCATTAGTGATTCAACTGGCCGAAACACGGACACTCACCGTCGCGACTGGAACCACGCTCTCCGTGACTCAACCTGACGGAACCGTCGTGAAAGTGACGGTGCAGGGAGCGCTCGCGTCCGCCACCGTCACCGTATTGGCGAATGATCAGTTTGGTGAAATTGGCACCATCACCTACAAAACATCCAAATCGAAGTCCAAGAATGTGACTTTGCAGGTGACGGCGACTGGTGGTCAAGGATTCGTGAATACCATTACCAGTAACACGTCGATATTGACTTCGCTCAGCCTCACGAACGTGACGGTCGGGCACATTCAAGTGAATGGCAGCCTGACAACGTTGAACTTGACTGCCGGCAATTTTACGGGTGGTTTGACGGCGACAGGCAGCGTGACGACCATCAATGCCGGTCAACTCGTCTTAAGTTCCACCATCAATATTGCGGGCAGTCTGGGTACAGCGAAGTTTGCCGGCGCCGTGGCGGGATCTGCAATCAACGCCACCAAAAGTATCACGACGTTGGAATTTGACGGTAACAACAACACCTCACTCAGTTCCAAGAAAGTCAAGACGATCACCAGTCATGGTACGATGGATGGCACGTATCAAGTGAAAACGATCACCACAATTACGTCGACCGGTGTCTTCCACGTCAAACTTGGAACATCAAAAGTGAGTCATCTCACGGCTCCGCCGGGATAGATTTAATCTCCTCAGTCTAGCGCCGCGTCTGCTGATTTGTCATTCCCTGTTCCACCATGGCGCGGACTGCGGATGAGATGGACGAATTGTCCCAGCTCGTTGGCATTGAGATCGCTAATCGCCCAATAAGCAGTACCGGCTTCATTCCAGTGGGCGATTTGGTAGCCTTGCGCAGTCGTCAATTGCAGAGCTTTGGCTGGCACGTCTTCGGAAGGCCAAATGAAGAGATTGATGGTGTGCTTCCGACGTTTGTAGATCACAGCGGCGACTGCACGATTCTCCAGGTAGTCGAGGCGACCGCCGACCAGCGGGAACCCTTCGGATGACAGATCGAGGACCGTTGGGGCGAAGTCGAGCTTGCCCGCGAACCATGGCTTAACCGTGTGTCGATCGGTTGACGCCACGTCTGTCAGATGATCAGCCAAAAGTGATCGAACATGGCTGGCGACAATGTCTTGGGCGAGGCGATTGTTTAAGGACGGGCCATAAACTGGCCGTATGGCGAACCACAAGCCTCCGACCATCAGCAAGAGCGTGGCTGTGATTGCCAACGATCGGTACCGGATATCCGGTCGGGCAGCGCCACTCAAAGGTTTTCTGACGACAGTGGTCTGAATTTTGGATCGCAAGTGATCGGGACAGGGGTACTGCAGGCTTGCGCCACGCAGTAATTCCTGCAACGCCCGGTGGCGATCGCGCGCTTGAGTGCATGTGGCGCATTTCTCAATGTGCTGCTCAATCTCCACGGTTCGCGGCAAATCAAGCTCTCCGTCGAGATAGCCATGCAGCCAGTTTCGCGTTTCATTACAGTCCACCGTTTGTCTCCTCATTGAGACGCTTGGTCAAGTATCGTTGCAGTTGCTGCCGGCCCCGCGCCAGTCGGGACATTACTGTACCCAAGGGAATCTCAGCCACGGTGGCGACTTCTTTGTAAGACAATTGCTCAAGATCACGCAACACGATGACCTCGCGAAATTCGACCGGCAGATTTTCCATGGCCTCGCGGATCATTTCCCGATCGACTTGACGGAGTAAGAGCACTTGAGGATCACCGTCGTCGCACTCGCTGCTATGCAATTCTTCATTGAAGGATACGACTTTCGCTTCGGTCGCCCGGTTTTTCTCCAGCCAGGTGAAACTGGTGCGACGGACGATGGACAGCAGCCATGCACGGGCGTCTCCGCCATGGAAGCCCGGAAAGAATTTGACCGCGCGTAGACACGCCTCCTGCAGCACGTCCTCCGCGTCCTGGTCAGTGGCGGTCAGCCAACGTGCCAGGCTATATGCGGCGTCTAAGTGAGGCAGAATTACTTGCTCGAGGCTGAAACGCCGACGCTCTTCTTCCAACCGCATTTCCTCCGAAAGCCAGGTGGACGCCAACTCGTCAATTCACACCGACTCATACAAGTAGACTGACCTTGGATTGAGTTTATTCCCATCTGCAGAATATTTTTATTCCGCGGGAATATCTTCGCCACGCCGTCAGTCTAGTACGCCGTCAACCGGTTCACCATCGCAGCGGGACAAAAGCAGGCATCCGCCCCTGCCAATTGGTGACTCGGTCTCGTATCTTTTTTCAGCGATAGAGGAGTGCGAACGTGGTTATGGAACTGTCAACTCAGAACGACGGCGTCGATCGGCGAGGCTTCCTGGAATGCATGGCCTGGGCCGGTAGCGGTTTATTGTGGACTTTAAATGGTGGGCTTCCCGGCGCGCAGGTCTTCGGTCGGGAACGGAAAACAATGGCACCGAACGACTTCACGTTCGTGCAAATCAGCGATAGTCACATCGGCTTCAACAAGGCGCCGAATAAGGACGTTGTTGGGACGTTGCAAGCAGTGGTCGACAAGATCAACGCCCTGCCGGTACCTCCGGCATTTGTCTTACACACTGGCGACTTGACTCACCTGGCCATGCCCGAGGAGTTCGACACTGTCGCCGAAGTGCTTAAAGGTATCAAAGCCAAGACGCTTTTTGTTCCGGGTGAGCACGACTTTGACGGCGACAACAATAAGCTCTACCTCGAGCGTTACGGGAAAGGAACATTCGGAACCGGCTGGTACAGCTTTGACTATAAAGGGACGCATTTCGTTGGACTGGTCAACGTGGCAAGTGCCAAGTCGGGCAGCATGAGCGGAATGGGGCAGCTCGGTCAAGAACAACTTCAGTGGCTCACAAAAGACTTGCGCAGTATTGCTAGCAGCAAGCCAATTATTGTTTTCGCTCACGTTCCGTTGTGGGCCGTCTATGAGAAGTGGGGCTGGGCCACGCAGGATGCTGAGCAAGCTCTGAATCTGCTCAAGCGTTTTGGATCAGTGACAGTGCTCAATGGACACATTCATCAGATCATGCAGAAAGTCGAAGGAAAGGTCGTGTTT
>JAQGHT010000348.1 GCA_028291565.1 Planctomycetaceae bacterium
TTGAGTCAAACATTTTCACTATCCGGCCACTTCGCTGCACGGCCAGTCCGCCGTCGGCAGGTCAAATCCGTCGGAGCGATTTCTGACAATTTCCTTTGGGAAAATGGTCCGTCCCTGTTTGGCCTGACGATCATCATGACCATCCTGGGCTACCTGATTTGGATGGTTTAGGACCGGCAAAGGTGTTTAAGAATTTCCCTGAGCGCCTTCAAGGCATTCCGAGCCGCACATGGTCGCCGATGCAATACAGTCTCGGCGCGGGCGGAAACCCATGACTGAATTCTCGCTAGTTGCGTCAAAACCTTGGCGACTTGCGGCAGCATCAGCACGATTCAATTCGCTCCGGATTTCGGTTTCCCCCCTGGCTTGCACCCGATGTGGATCATCTTGTTGTTGAAATCGAGATCACTCCAGTCCAAATGCAATGCCTCACCAATCCGCGTGCCGGTATAGGCCAGCATCACAAACCGAACAAATGTTCAATATTGGCCTGATTCAGAATGTTAAGCACTTCCAGCCATTTCCAGTAAGGCTGCGTCTTAGCCCAAGTTACGCAGTTGGCAGAAAGTTGCATTGCTACGTAACGACTTACGTCGTTTTTTCGCAAAAGTCTTCACTACATTTCGATTGAAGCGCCCGGTGTTCGGCGACAATTAGAATTCCCGGGTGGAATGTGGATGAATTGTTGCTTAGGTTGTGGGTGATGGTTCCGCCAGCGTGGCGTCCCGCTTGGTGTTCTTGGCTGCCTCCAAGCGGAAACTGGGAATGTTCAATTCGATGATCACACTGTGATGCACCAGGCGGTCGATGGCGGCGGCCGTCGTCATGGGATCCTTGAAGATTTGTTCCCATTGGGAAAACGGCGGATTGCTTGTCAAGAGTACACTCCTCCGTTCGTAACGTTCCGCCAACAACGTGAACAGAACTTCCATCTCTTCCCGACTCTGCTGCACATAGCCCAAGTCGTCGATGATCAGTGCTTCGAAGCTGGCGATCCGTTTGATGAGCTTGGCCAGTTTCAGTTCGCGTTTGGACGCGAGCAATTCCTGCACAAGAAAGCTGCAACTGGTGAACAAGACCGAGCGTCCCTGATGAATCAGTTGCTCCCCCAGCGCCGAGAGCAGGTGCGTCTTCAAATCATGTATTTGTGGCCCGCCGAATACAGTTGGTATGATCAGTTCGAGGTGATAGTAATCTGAGACCCACGAGATGTTTCTGTCCGGCATGTCGGCTTGCTGTCGGGTTAGATAGCCATTGTCGTATGTTTCTGCGATGACCCAACCCGATAAACGCAACGCCGCTACGATGGTTGCGGGTGAAGGTGTGAAAATTCGCCTGCTGTCGAATTCGCAGAATGGACTTTAGTTCGAATTCACCTTCCAATTGCTCGACTTTTGAAGTCGACTTGTTTTCGCTCAGCGGTCGCGGAAATTGTGTTCTGATACTGATTGACAAGGCGTCGTCAAATGACATAAACTCTTACTGATCCGTATCTTTCCACGGAAACCCCAAGCTCTCAATCCATGGTGTGATCGGACCAAGTCAATCGCAAACAGAAATTCAGAACAGTAACTCGGTTTTTTCACAGTCACAGGAACCGTTCCTGAGTTCGAACGTCCGAAACTGATTGTTGGACTCGGTGCATTTCACTTGTTTGATTCACTGAGTGGAAGAATTGGATGCAAAATGTCAGACAGCGATGAATTTCAATCGATGATTCGACAAGTGCGAACGGGCGACGCCGATGCTGCGGCGCGTCTGCTTAAACTGTACGAATCGGAATTGCGAATCATCGCTCGCGTGAAACTCAACGATCCTCGCTTGCGTCGCGTTTGTGATTCGATGGACATTTGCCAGTCCATTCTGGCCAACTTTTTCGTTCGCGCGTCGATGGGGCAGTTTGAAATTGATACACCGGAGCAGTTGATGAAACTTCTCGCAACGATGATTCGAAACAAAGTGACGGATCATGCGCGTCGGCAAAAGTCGGAGCGCCGTGATATGGGGCGTACCTCGAATGCTCAGGTCGATGAACTGCCACTGATGTCAGGTGATGATACTCCAAGTCAGATCGTGTCTGCACGTGAACTGGCCGAGGAGGCGCGGATCCGCTTTTCGTTTGACGAGCAACAGATTGTTGAACGCAGAAAAAATGGTCAAGGTTGGGACGATATTGCATTGGACCTGGGTGGCAACCCGGAAGCCCTGCGTAAGAAGATGACGCGAGCTGTCGATCGTGTCGCAACCGAACTTGGACTTGACGAGACCCGCGATGAGTGACGAACGTCTGAATGCCGTGCCGGCGACGTCTATCTGGTCCTTGCGATTGCGACAGCGTGAGAGCTGGCAGCAAGGCCACCGTCAAAGAGGTCCCCAATGCCTGGGGATTGTACGACATGAACGGCAATCTCCGAGAGTGGTGCTTGGACTGGTTCGGGAAATACAGCCCAAGCAGCGCAATAAATCCGACTGGGCCAAGTTCCGGAGAGGTGTTTGCCGTGCGTGGAGGTTGCTACGCCTATCGGGCCCTTGATGGCCGCTCGTCGACAAGGTTTGGGTTGAAAGATGGCCGCTATATCAACCGCGGCTTTCGAGTCGTACTGGAAGTCGACCAGGCGCAAGTCACCGGTCCAACGCAGTCGAAGTGAGTGGTCACCCTGGAGCCTTTCCAGAACGAAAGAGCAAGATGAGCGAGCATTCGCAAACGGCGATCTTGGCAGGTCTTCGCGGTAAACAGCGTGAAGCTTGGGGACGTGGCGTTTCGCTACCGGTCGAAGAGATTGTTGCATCTGAGCAACGTCTGAACAAGTTGTTGCCCGACGACGCGATTCTGGAATTGATTCTCAGTGAGTACGAACTGCGTCAGGAATTCGGAGAGCATCCGGACGTTGCGGAGTATCTGGCAAGATTTCCTGCATTGAGAGATCGACTGCGGCGATTGTTCTCGCTCAATGAATTGTTTGATGTCGGCGATTCGGGGGACGAATTCGCGGAGTCAAAGAAATTGATCGGCAAAGGGGATTCAGTCGTCGCAAGTTCAAACGCCGCTGAGTTCGAAACCGTCATTGCGGGCGGTGACGGACGCCGTATCGCGGCCGGCGACATGGCTGTCAATTTGACCCATTCGATCGGCGAATACGACGTGGAATCGGAGATTGCCCGCGGTGGCATGGGAATCGTTTATCGGGCACGGCATCGTCGGCTTGGCCGCATCGTCGCTCTGAAAATGATTCGCTCAGCGGAGCTGGCTTCGGAAGCCGAACTCAAACGATTTCACGCAGAAGCCGAGGCTGCGGCCAGCTTGGATCATCCGGGGATTGTTCCCGTTTACGAGGTCGGACAACACGACGGTCAGTGGTATATCGCCATGGCTTTTGTCGATGGACGAAGTCTGTGGCAGGTGGTGAAGGATGGCCCCCTGGAGCCGCGTCTGGCCGCTCGAATTATCCAGCAGACGGCCGATGCGATGCAGTATGCCCATGATCAGGGAATTGTGCATCGCGACATCAAGCCGCACAACATTCTACTCCAGGAATTGCGAACCGATCGACAAGCTGGCCGCGAATCCGATGCGATTGAGCCGGGTGGCGCGGCACGGGATTCGAATCTAGTTCGCAAGCCGGCGTCGACTGGTAGTGGAAACAAAACGGGAAAGGATGGTTCGCATCCCTCTTTGGATGTCGTCGCGCGCGTGACTGATTTTGGACTTGCCAAACGGCTGTCGGGGGATTCCAGCCTGACTCGGACTGGTCAGATCATGGGGACCCCCAGCTATATGCCACCTGAGCAGGCGGCAGGACGACATGAAGAAGTGGGAATCGCGGCGGATATCTACTCGCTGGGAGCCACGATGTATTGCCTGCTGACAGGACGTCCTCCGTTTCAGGCCGCGAATCCCATCGAAACGTTGCGTCAGGTAATCGAACAGGAACCGGTCCCCTTGCACCAGTTGAATGCTCAGATTCCGCGCGATCTGGAAACCATTTGCCACAAGTGTCTCGCGAAGCAGCCCTCTGGCAGGTACGCCTCCGCCAGTGACCTGAACGCGGACCTGGGGCGGTTTCTGCGTGGCGAACCCATCAATGCCCGTCCGATCAGCCAGGTGGAGCGAACCTGGCGTTGGTGCCGTCGAAATCCGGTCGTCAGCGGCCTGGCATTCAGTATTGCGATGCTACTCCTGGCCGTGGGAGTGATTTTCATGGTGGGATACGAGCGAGAACGGACCCAGCGGTTGGCGATCGCCTCGAATTATATCGAATCATTGCACGCGCAGGGGCGCTCACTCGCGCTGTCACGCGAGCAGGGCTGGAGAACGCAAGTTAATGAGCTGATTCAAACAGCAATCACTACCAATCAAGACTCCACACTACGCGACAGCCGTTTCGCCAATTTGGCGACTCAGGCTCTCCTTTCGTGGGATTGGACTGAAGATGCGAAATTCTCCGTTTCCGCTCCGCCAGCGACGCTGGCCGTCAGCCCCAATGGAGAAGAATTCGCGGCCCTCATAATGAACGCGGTGGAGTTTCGTAATTCAAAGAATGTCAATGACACTTCGCGTTGGCAATCACCTGATGGTGCACCATTAACGACGGCTGTGTATCACAATTCAGCCCCCCTTGTCGTGGTCGGTGACGAGGCCGGCGCGTTGCATCTGATTTCCCGAAATGGAACCAAATGGCCCGTGCCTCGCATCAAGGCGTTCGACGCCGCCATTCAATCCTTAGTTTGGGGACCCGCGCCGGGTCAACTTTGCGTGTCCGATGGACAACAGATCAAGGTTCTGGAGTCTTCAACTGGTCGGGTTCTGTTTGCTGAGTCTGTCGTGCCCCCTCAGCCCACGGTGCAAGTCGCTCCCGCCCCGCCCCGGGAATTGAGTGTCGATGTCTCCGATGGCGATTCGGACGCGAATGAATCAAACAAGGTTGTCTTACAGGCCATCCCCAAAAGTCAATCCATTCTGGTGCTT
>JAQGHT010000740.1 GCA_028291565.1 Planctomycetaceae bacterium
AGTCTCTATTTAACTATTGCTCACGAATTTCACGACGCGTTGAGAATTGTGCCCGATTCGGAATGAGTAGGAGGTGTAGAGAGTGGAGGCCAAAGACCCGAGGCGCATCCCCAATCAGCAGAATGCACACAATCGCGACATCCGGCAAGAACGAATCAATCGAAACGAGGCGAAGCTAATTGTCCGTTTGAACCAGTCCAGCACGAATCGCATATCGAACCAGCCCTGCGATGTCATGCACGTCGAGACGCTTCATCAACTGAGCCCGATGAGTCTTAATCGTCTTCACGCTGACCTCGAGAATACTCGCGACTTCCTTTGTGCTCTTTCCTTCGGCGATCAGTTGCAGGACTTCTCGTTGTCGTTCCGTCAGCAATTCAGCGGCTGGCGGATTCGCCCCGTCCACGAGTTGCATGTAACTGGCGATCATGTACTTTGAAACCGCCGGAGTGAGATACGACTCGCCTCGTGCGACAGCCTTGATGGCGAATTCCAGTTCGGACGTTTCCGCGTTCTTCAGAAGATATCCGGCGACCCCCGCTCGAATCGCCTGGCAGACGTATTCTTCTGTCGCGTGCATGGAAAGCATGATCACACGCACATTGGGAAATTCCTTGGTCACTCGTGAGGTCGCTTCCAAGCCATTCAAATTTGGCATGGCGACATCCATCAGGAGCAAATGCGGCTGCAGTATCGGAATCAGTTCCAGTGCGATTCGGCCATCGCTCGCCTCGCCGACGACTTGAAATCCCGGAATGTCTTCGAGCAACGCGCGGATTCCGCTACGAATGAGAGCATGATCGTCCGCGATCAAGAGTCGAATCGATGACATCAGCTATTTTACTCCATGGCAACCGCGGAGTTGCTCGACACGTTGTTCATGAGCCTGCGAGTGGAAACTTGGCCTGGATGGTTGTGCCAACCCCCTTGGTCGAACGTATATCCAGAGTACCACCTAAAAGTTGAGCGCGCTCCTGCATCCCCAACATCCCCAGGCTCTTGCCTCGAGAAGCAAGTTGGCGCGCCGCGTCGACATCAAACCCCTCCCCATCATCACGGATCCTCAGGTAAAGTATATCGTCTTCATGACGCAGATTGACGTGAATTTCGTGGGGGTGTCCATGTCGTACGGCATTTGTCAGTGATTCCTGCGTGATGCGGAAACACGCCGTCGCCATTTCCGGTGGCACTTCGATATCGACCGGATGCACTGTCAGGTGCGCTTGAAATCCACCGATCTTGGCCTGATGTTTCACGAACCAGTGGAGGGCGGCGACAAGGCCGAGTTCGTCCAATTGTGCCGGCCGTAATTTGAGCGAGAGATTTCGAACCTGGTCAATCGCCCGATCAATCATGGATACGCTCTCATCGAGTGACGATTGCACGGACCCGGGCTCCGAGCGCTGAGTGCTCCGTAAATGCATCTTGATCGCCGTCAGAACTTGGCCAATTTCGTCGTGCAGCTCTCGAGCCAGGTGACGACGCTCTGTTTCCTGAGTCGTAATCAATTGTTGCGATAGCAGTTGCAGACGTTGGCGTCCGGCGCTCACTTCATCAAACAGCTTCGTTTCTTGAATGGCAATTGCAGCTTGCGCTGCGATCCCCTCCAATAAAGACAGGTCTTCTGCGTTGAAAGGACCTCGGGCCGAACCGAGAGCAATCGTACCTATGTTTTCACCGGTGGGTGAATGCAACGGGACGCAGAGGTTACTTTGGATTTGCCTGCCAGCTCGGGCTTTCTCGAAGAGCTGTTGGGTTTCTGGTCGGACAGGGCCACTGAGCGCGTCGTTTTCTTCGGAAGTCCGCGTGATCACCGAATGTCCTAGTTGAAAAACTCGACCTGAAAGGGATTCGCCGACTTGCAACCGGATTTGTTGAACAGCTTCTTGAACACCTCCGGTAGACGCTTTCGGAACGAGAGTTTCCGTTTGTGAATCGAAAATATAGATCGTTCCAAAATCGGCGACTGGAATGACCTCTTTCAATCTGCTTAGCAACAGATCGAGCATACTTTCGAGATTGCGTGCGGATCCCAGCTCCTGTGATGTCATTAACAGAATCCCCAAACGCTCCGCGGTCTGGTTCAGCTTCACTTCCGCACGCCTGCGATCTGTGATATCGATGAGTGAACCGATCACGGCCGGCTTGCCATTCAGTTCCGTTCGGCTTCCCAAAACCTCCACGTCAATCACAACTCCATCTTTGCGCAGGCCTCGAAACTCATAGTGGGCGTTGGGGACCTCGTTGCCGATTCGACGTCGCACATGATCAGCGACGAGCGGACGATCGGAATCGGCAACGAGCAGCAGCCAGGAATCCATCGTCAAGAGTTCGTTCGGTGTGTAGCCAAAGATTTCCGCCAGTTTAGGATTCACATACGCATATTTGCCTTCTTGAATAATGTGAATTCCGACCAGAGAATGTTCAACCAGATTGCGAAAGAGATTCTCGGCCGATCTGAGAGCCACTTCGACACGGCGCTTTTCGCTACGTAGTCGCTTGAGCTCCAAAGCGCGCTGAACAGCTGACCCAAGCCGACCCAACCGGTCCTTCAACAAATAGTCGGTAGCCCCCTCTTGCACGACTTGTATCGCCAATTCTTCGCCAATACTTCCAGACACGACAATGAGCGGGATGTCGAAGCTACTCTTGTTCAACAATGACAAGGCTTGTCGAGCATCGAATTGCGGCAAGTTGAAGTCTGCCAGAATGATATCCAGCGAGGGATTCAGTTGTGCGACAAAATCCAGCTCGGTTTCCACGCGGTTCCACTGCGGTTCAAAGTCTGCCTGACGCAACTCGAAGATCATTAACTCCGCATCGCAGGGTCGATCCTCGACAATGAGTACCCTGAGTGGGAGGGCCAAGGTGAACTCCTATTTTGTGTATCATTCGATGCATTCGTCGATGGAGGACTCGCATGTGGTTCACAGCCATCGATTAGCAACGTCATTTTTGGGGCATTCCGTGTGATTCTGCTACTCGCGGATTGTACCACATTCGCGGCAAGCACGATGCAGAACCATGCTTCCACCCCAGCTGTCGCGAATTCTCACGAATTCGGCGACAAAATCCTTCAGGGCATAACCGGTCGGTATTCGCGTGAAAGCTGGTTTACGCCCCGGCGGGCGAAGGAGGACGCGGCGTCATCAACGCGAAGCTTGGAGACGAGTCTGTTACGCTTCCCCTGATGCCGGGCGAGAACGCCAACGGAGCGAAGCTTGATCGCTTCGGTCTGTTCACGGCACACCAAGGCGGTAGTGTATGGAGACACAACCCACTCCCAAGCCTTCCAAAGGTCTCACGCGAATCGGAAGTCTCATCGTCCTGGTCGCGATCGCAATCACGGCCGACGTGTCCTGGCTCCTCCATGAGCACACTATCACTCTCCTGACGGAAAATCTCCGTGAGCGGCTCCTTTCCATCGCCATCACAGAGGCCGCGAATATTGACGCCGAATCTCTGCACGCGCTGCAAGTTGAACAGGACTGGAAGAAGCCCGAATGGGCCAGCGTCGTCACTCGTCTGAAGAAAGCGAAGGACGGGAATCCGCTTTGAAAGCCATGAGGGCAAGGGGACAACTTTTTATGTTGAATTGCCGCTGAACCGGGTTAGCGAGACGAACCGAACGCAGACCAAAGAGTAGGACCGGCCAGACGTTTAGAGACGACTTCGGGTGAAATGCCGGCACGGCACCGCGAGTCGGAAAGGACCATGCATTTGAAAACGATGGCCACTTGAAAAACTAAGCCGCCGATGATGATGTAATGCCATGTGCGTTATATGGCTTCATTTAGGGCTGAAGTCGAACTCCTCAAGTCTGCGTCTGCCGAAAAGCAGAACGCTCATTGCTGGACCTGTTCTGCAGTCGGTATATGAATGCAGTCCCGCGGACTGGTCACGGTTGTGCATTTCGCCAATTCGAAATCTTCAACCCTTTGATCCAGGAATAGTGTTTCGCATTGCCGGTGAAGAGGATGCGATTGGCTTCCAGGGCGGTCGCGGCGATGATCAAATCCGCATCGTTCTTCGGGTGACCGCCGTTTCGGGCGTCGATCCAAAGATCTGCAGCACGCATGAGAACCGGTACGGTGATGGGGAAAACATCACTCGTGTTGGCAGTCTGCATAAACGCCGAGAGCTGCCGGACGGACTGATTTGACCGAAGCCCTCGGAACGACTTCGTACAACGTCATCGCAGAGAATACTAGCCGTTGATGTTCAATCAGATATTGACGTGCGGAGGCGAGGACCTGCAAGTCCTTCCGTTTGAGCACTTCGGACAAGATGTCCGTGTCGAGAATGGCTAGTTCCATCGTTTAGGGGAGGTTGCGGGTGAGATCGGCACGCGTATTGACGACTTCGTCGATTGCATCGATTTCCGCCTCACTCAACCCTTCGTACACGCGAGTCCAATCGTCGAGCGATTGAGCTGGGCGGTCGTCTGGTGCTGGGATCGTGATTTGCATGACATTAATGACGAGACGTTGGTTGGACGCCAGTTGCTGACCAATGACTTCCTCGAGCGCTCGGCGGTGTGGCGCATCGAGAGTGGCGACGTCGATGTGGAGTGCGGTTTCCATAAGGTCATTGTACCAGAGTCCCTGGCAACGGTACAGAACTTTGTACGCACTTTTTTTGTGGCACAGTTTCGGTCCAGCTCCTCAACAATCTGGGGCAAAAGGCACACTCTCAACGCTTTCGTCGAATTCCGCTTGTCACAAGTCAATTCCCGGAACCGCGACATTGATTCGTGCCGGCCCTGGCGTCAATCTGCCGTCGACGGCGATCGAGCAACCCTCTGGCAAATCGAAATCCATGTAATGGATCCCGGCAATTAGATCGCAACTGCCGCATAAGCCCTTCGCAATTGCAGCATAGAATTGTGCCAGATCGGGAGCGTACGGAAAGATCCGCTCCGCAACTGCGGTGAGTTCGTCGGCAGCGTCGGCGATGCCGGTTCGATAATTGGCCTCAATCAAGGTCATGAAGACCGAGCATGCCACGAGGGCTCGCTTGACACAAGAAAGTCGGGGCGATTTCCTCCGATAATCTGGCTCCGATTGCGGCCACCACCGGCCGGAAAACCCGGCCGATCCGCTGGCCAGATGTCTTGTCGCGAACGGCGTGATGGCTAGCCGCTACACGACTGTCACCCTGATCATCCGCCGCACGGCTGCTCACCGCGAACGGCTCGGAGCTGACTTCTGCCGCCTCGTGAGCCTGGCAATACGCTTCTCCACGGTCAGGGCCATCCTACAGTGGCGTGATTCGGCCCGATTGGAGCCGGGCGAGTGGGGTGTTCGCGCGCAGGAACTGCATTCCGCGTTCATGGCAGGTACCCTTTCACCGGACTTTCCGTCCCTTGCCGAAGAGAACGAAGTAGTTTCGCGGGCGATTGAAGAGGTACAGCAAGAGCAAATGCGTGAGTGGACCAGACGCACGAAGGGGCTTGGCGCCGAAGAAGTGCCGGTCCAAGAAGATTAGCCGTCACACTCACGCAGGGCACGCCCAGTTTCACTTGATACGAACCAGCTCGTAGCGGCATTAACTCCGATAGCCCCTACGCCAAAGTCCACAGAGGCAGATGTAGAGCACTGGGGGACGTTGTTGGGCGAGATGTTGACGCTCGTACTCGCTGCGGTCCCGCAATCGGCGGCTCGCCGACAAGGGGCGGACGGGCTCCCAACGGACTTCGACGGGTGGGTGTTCAGCCAAATCACGGGCATCCTTCCTCGCGTCTCACCGGCGGATTCCCGTCGGCTATGGCAACCGATACTTGATCTTGGCCCCCCAGGCCACCACTGGGTGGAACGTTTTTTCCGGGACTGGTTCACCGATGGATATCAACAGGCTCCGACACCTGAAGCGTTTACGGCTATCTGGGAGGATATGATTCGTTTTGCCGCCGGACACGCCCGCTGGTCCGCCGACCAGGACAGCTACGACCTGGCGGGGATGGTGAAAGAACTCCTGGATTGCAGCCGCGGAATTTATACAGTAGCCAAGGACCAAGCATACACGGTAGCCATCGGCCGCCTCACTCCGGCCTTCGATGAGGCGAGAGGAAAGTGGTTTGGGATGGCGCGAGTCGGCGTAGGCTTCGCGCGCTTCGCCGTGGCTCCTGCGGCGGCACACCTGTTACTGCCGGAGGTCTTATGGCTGAGCAAGGCATCGGAGACAGTGACCGCAACGAAGTCCGAAAGGGATCTCGATGACGCCCTCATAACCTTCCTTCATGAGGCATGGGAGCGACACCGAGTAGAGCTTGCCCGGGACGGAGTTTTGATGGAAGCGTTCCAGGAGATACTCACGCGACTCGCGGCGAGGTCCAGTCACGCGGCACTGGCGCTACGCGACCGCGTAGTGAATGCGCTCTCGAACTGAAACGGAGCCTCTTAATTGCATACAATCCCTCACATCGTGGCCTGGATGTGGTCCAGCAACCATACCCTCCTATTCACCAATCCTTGAGCATCTGTCCGACACACCGAAGCAGTTCTGATCGCTTCGGTCGATGTGACCGACGCGCTCAGCGAATATCTTTGACTTTACGCTACGGAATCACCTGGAAGACACCTCTGTTACGGTTAGTCAGATCGAATGAACACCGCACTCCCGTGTCGAACCCATTTACCGTTCATGAGTACTGAGTTGTCGATGTCGCTGATCAATGTCGATTGGATCTACGCTGCCGCTATTGAAATTGAAGATCTGGCTTTTGAAGATCTTGATCGGCATCGAGAACGGCAAGAACGTCGAATTTGCCGCAACAAGAACAACACACAACTTGGTGGTTGTGTCCACAAGGGCTCCGGCTCGGACTCGTCATGGCGTAACCAGGAATTCTTTGGTGTTCAGCAGGAACACGAAGATCTCCTTGGTAGCGGCTGCATGGTCGGGGGCTTTCTTCAGGTGAGTAACGAGCTGATTTGATTCGGTTGTCGTGGGGAAGCGTGAGTACGCCAGAAGGTAGACCAGATCGACGAATTGCTCGTCCGTTTTGGCGGCCTGAGCAACTGCAGCGGAGAAGTCACCGGTCAGTTTCTGAAACCCATCGGAAGTCAGCAGGACAGGAATTTCGCCGGTTCCACGTTTGGTCGCGAGATCCCTCTGTATCTTAAACAGGCGTTCGCTTGTGGTGGCCAGACCAGACTTAAACTCGTTGCTTTGGACCAATCCTCGGATGAGCTGCAGGATACTAAGTGGCCGGTCTTTGCTTTCCGCGAAGTCCTTTTGGGTTAGCTTCAACTCGTCCACGGTTGGGGAGCGCCCCAGGCTTAAAAGGTAGACGGCCGATGCAACTTGCGAATCGCTTAACGTCATTGTCTTAATTAAGACTTTGACAACTCGATCCCTGATACCGCGTTGGGCAGCGTCAAGGTTTTTCCAGTGCGCCTCCTCGGACTTCACTGCAGTTTCGATTTGGCTCCTGGATTCCAACTCGTTCTTCGCAATCTCTGCCTTTCGTAGAGTGGACAGGATCGTCCCGCTGAGCTTCTCTGGTTTGTCGCTCAATTGCCAGATCACGACCTCGCCGGATTTCGCGGCGTTGCTGCCGGCGGCGGCAACGCGTTGGCCGTCGGGGCTGAAGGCGACGGCGTTAATGCGAGCGGAGATGAAGCTGAAAGTTCTGGTTTGTTCCCCGGTCAGCGTATCCCATTCACGCACGACGCGGTCGTATCCTGCCGAGGCCAGCCGGCTTCCGTCGGGGCTGAAGGCGACCGTTCGCACAGCGCGACTGCGACCGATAATGCGTCCGGTGAATTTGTCGATTTCATTGCTGCTGGATTGCCCTTGATGTCCGCGCAACTCCAACAGTTCGTGCCCCGACGGAAGCTCCCACAAGCGAACGGTTCCGTCCGTTACGGCCGCTGCCAGCAGTACCCCTTTGGGATGGAAAGCCAGGTGCATGACCGAGCCAGGGTTGCCACCTTGCTCGACATCCGACCGCGTTCGAAAGCTGTGAACCCGCTGGAAGGTGGTAGTGTTCCAAACATGCAACTCGCCGGGTTCCGGTAACTCGCCCGACGCCCCTCCCGTACCGACCGCCAGGTATTTACCGTCGGCGCTGAAGACGACCGTTTCCACGCGGGTGGACAAGGGCCCGAGCTGTTGGAACTCTTGGCCAGTCTGAATGTTCCATATTTTCACCACGCCGCCTGGCATTCCATGCGGCCCACCCACTTTCGTCACGCTCCCGGCCGTGGCCAGCCATTTTCCATCCGGACTGAAAGCCAACGCGGCAATCGAAGGTCGAAACGGAAAATTCCGGTCCCAATTGCCATGCGCGTCGATACTCCAGACGTCGCTTCCATTGGCGGTTTCCTGAAGCGTTAGCTTTCCACGGCGCGCCTCGGGGACATCAAAATGGAACGATCTGGCGATCGCCAAACGACTAAAATCGCGACTGAAGCCGACCACGCTGTCGCCATCGACCTTCAGTCGTCGAATCTCTTTACCGGTTGCGGGATCCCAGATGCAAACGTCTTTCTCGCTCGAAGAGATCACCTGCGTCCCGTTCGAATCAAAGGCCAGCGAAGTCACTTCTGTGGCGTGGCCTCGAAATGTCATCACCGGTCCAGCGGCTTGACCGTCTTCCTTCTTGGCGTCGTCTGCCTTCCGCAATTCTTGGCCTGACGCCTCGGCGACAGGTTCTCCTCCTGGGACGGCTACCGGCTTGGTATTGATCGACGTGGCAATTCTGTCCGCCTCCGCCTTCGTAAAAGGGCCGTACACGAGCACCCAGTCGGAAAGAGATTGCATCGGAGTCAACGCCGAGATGATCTTTCCGTCGGCAAGTACGACAAGTGACTTCTTCAGATTCTCCTCATTGCTCTTGGCCATCCTCTTCGCAGCGTCTTTGGTGAGATTGACGTCGATGTAATAGAGATCGCCTGATGCTGATTTGTTTTTGACGGCATTTGCTGTGGCAGTGTCTTGATTGGTGAGAATTGGCTTCTTGTGGAGAAACATCTTTCTCCCGGATTCAGACACATTCACACCTTCAGGCTCCGTCAGTCCCTCCTTCGCCACGGGCTCCGCCCAGCGGAACTCGATTTGAATTCCATTTGTCTTCGCTTTCGCCTTCAGGTCGGACTTGCCAGTCTGGGATTCCTTCTGTTCAGCCTTTGCCTGAGCAACCCCAATTGACCACGGTAGGACCGCAATCGCCAATCCCAAAACGGAAGCGGCGCCGGCCATTCTCCGGACGCGAATAGAGCGAATGAGTGGCATATTCCTGAGCCTTTTTTTACAAAAGATGGAATC
>JAQGHT010000750.1 GCA_028291565.1 Planctomycetaceae bacterium
AGCCATTCAATTTGAAATTGAAGTCCTGTCAAGACAATTGAATCGAATGGGCCAGACGGGTGACTGTAAATGGATACCAGTTTCCCTTGCGGGCTCAATGCAAACGCTTCGAACTTCTTCGCCTCAGGATCAATAATCCAATATTCGCGAACTCCCCCGGTTTCATATGCGGCATGTTTTTCGATCCAGTCTCGGTTGATGCTTTCGGGAGAAACGATTTCCACGGCGAGATCTGGCGGTCCTTCGAGGTGATTCTTCTGTAAGAGATGCAACCGATCGCGAGCGACGAACATGATGTCTGGAACCCGACGCGAACTCCCCTCTTGATTCCTCATGCGGGTTGCTAATTCCAGGCCGAAGACCTCGCCCAACTTGCAACGGCGTGCATAAGAATTCAATAGACTCCAAAGCCAGCCAGAGAGTCTCACATGCCGAGTACTTGCCGGGGACATCAGGAACACCTCGCCATTCACCCATTCGGCACGGACTTTTTCATGAGCCATTGCCCAATCGACAAACTGGTCTTCAGACATTGTTGGAGGAATTGGCGGATTGTTGACGACATCGTTGGATGATTCGCAAGTCCTGTCGTCGATGATAATGATGGGACTCATTCAAGTTCTCCCCGATTCAGGAACTCGATGAAATGTTATCATTGATTTCGTTCCATTGAGATCAGCCTGACGCTGCCAGTTAAGAATTACAGATGTGGGTGTGCCCCGTGTGGCCGCTGTGTCTCGATTTGATCATGGAATTACCCCCAAGTTCTTTAAGATGTCATATTGATCGGGCGGGTTTTCGTCCCACAGCCATTCAATTTGAAATTGAAGTCCTGGCAAAACAATTGAAGCAAATGCGCCAGCAGGCTGATTGTAAATGGAGACCAGTTTCCCTTGCGGGCTCAATGTAAACGCTTCAAATTTCTTGGCATCGGGATCAATAATCCAATATTCACGAACTCCCCCGGTTTCATATTCTGCACGTTTCTCGATCCAGTCTCGGTTGATGCTTTCGGGAGAAACGATTTCCACTGCGAGATCTGGTGGTCCTTCGAGGTGATTCTTGAGAATGAGGTTTCGCCGTTCGCGGGTGACGAACATGATGTCCGGAAGTCGGCGCGAAATCCCACTCGGCGTCTGCATGCGGGTGATGAATTCTGAACCGAAGACCTCTCCCAGCTTGCGCCGGCGAGAGAAAGAATCCAACAGAGTCAGTAACCAGACAAACAGCCGCACGTGCCTCGCACTGACTGGAGACATGAAAATCACCTCGCCGTTGACCCATTCGGCACGGACTTTTTCTTGAGCCATTGTCCAATCGACAAACCGGTCTTCAGACATCATTGGAGGAATATCGAAGACTTCGTCCGGTGATTCGGTGGATGCGTTATCCGCTAAGACGATCGGACTCATTCATTGTCTCCCGGATTTTGAGATCGGAATCGCCAACACTTGGTGCGGTCTCCCAATTTCACTCTATCAGGCGGGGAATCGGCAGACAATTCCAACCGACATGGTGTGACACACTTCAGTGTCACGAATCAGCAAAAGAAAAGGGCATGAATGCGAGGTCATAATGGCGTCAGCGAGTCACTCTGAGCGCGTGAAGTCTTGACGTAGGACAGGTTTTCAACCTGCCCGTGCTCCAAGAATGACCGGACAGGTTGAAAACCTGTCCGGCCGATTACTTTCCAGTCTCTCGAGAACTGGCAACGTCCGAAAGACGTTCGCATTGACGGAGCAATTACTGCATCGCCTTAAAGGCGGAATTCCGTCGCTCGCAACCCATACATCAGCGGCGTGGTCTACTTGGCCGCCAAGGCCGAGGCTTCCGGTTCCATTTCCGCAAGTTGTGTGGCGACTGGCAATTCGCCGACCTCACGCAAGAGCCCGAATAACGGCCGGGATTGCAGGCCCAGCACGACGGTCAACACAGTGCACAGTGCGACCGCCGCCAAGGCTGGTCGGCCACCTCGTGGCTGAGGCACTGACAGCGGGTCGTGCAGGAACATCAAGGCGACGATCCGCAGGTAGTAGACTCCGGCGATTGCAGCATTCAACATGCCGACAACGGCCAGCAGGACGAAGGACGGATTGGGATAAACCAAGTCGCCACGTACGCCCAAAGCTCCGCTGAACAGGGCCAGCTTGCCCCAGAACCCAGGCAACGGTGGTAATCCAGCCAGGCTGAATAAGAAGATCGTCGTCGCAATCGCCAGCCAGGGATGAGATTTCCACAAGCCCGTCAGATCTTCGATGTGTTCGATTTCCTTGCCCGGACGGGCCAGAAACACGAGTACTGCAAACATACCGGCCGAGACAATGCTGTAAGCGATCACATAAAACAAGGCCGCTTGAATTCCGCCTGGCAAACCATGTGCAGCACCTTGAGAAAACCCGACCGAACTTTCCCAGAAGCCCACTGCGATTCCGACCAGCATGTATCCGGCATGAGCCACGCCGGAATAGGCCAGCATTCGTCGAACGTTCGTTTGCAACAATGCCAGGACGTTTCCGGCAGTCATCGTGACGAGCGCTAGAATCAAGGCCACGGTCTGTCCAACACCCTCGTAACCGTACATGCCGAACGAAGCGACCCGGACGAGGGCGATCAGACCCGCGACCTTAGGGGCGACAGCGAGCAGACCTGCATTCCAGGAATTCGTGCCTTGGTAAACGTCTGGAGCATAGAAGTGGAACGGCACGGCAGCCAGCTTGAAACCCAGGCCCGCGAAGATCAGCACGAGGGCCACAATTCCCAGCTTTGACGGAGAGACACTGGATGGTAATCCGTTTACTGGACCATAAGCTGCTTCCAGAACGGCCCGAATCGTTGTCAGGTTGGTTGAACCTGTGATGCCATAGAGAAAACTCAAACCATAGAGCAACACGGCTGCCGAGAGCACACTCAACAAGAAGTATTTGACTGCGGCTTCCTGACACTTAACATCACGCCGACCAAGATAAATCAAGACATAAGTGGGAATACTGATCAGTTCTAATCCCAGAAAAAGCACGATCAGGTCGTTGGCCGAGGCCACGATTAACAGCCCCGCAATCAACGACAGCAGCAGGCCATAAAACTCGGGGGCCGCTTCGTCTTCCGCCTGCTGTCGAAAGGCCATACCGGCGAACAATGTGCCGACGATTAACGAAACGAACTGGAAGATCCGAGACAAGGCATCAAACACGACGATCTGGGGATGCTCTGCAGTCGAGACGGAAGCATGGATCGTCTGCGGCAGGGAGCACAAGGTGATCGCTGCGGCCGCCAGAGAGAACAGGCAAACGGGTCCCCAGACGACTCGGCGGACGGGGAATGTGCCACCAAGGAAACACACCAGAGCGGCGGCCAGCAGCACACTGGCGGGCGACAAAGCTGTCAACGTATCCAACACAATCGGCCTCGAATTCAGTAGGTTATGCGGCTGCATAACAAACGCTACGGCCAGCACTTCCAGCCTCGCGATTTTCTAATCTAACACAGTGTCACTTGGGCTTGGCGGCTTCCAGTCCATGCACGATCTTGGCGATGGATGGTTCCATGCGGCTGACGAAATATTGGGGGGCCACCCCGATCCAGACAATCAACACCACGAGTGGCACGAGTGCGGCCAGTTCGCGGAAATTCAAATCGGTATGCGGCGTGGCGAATACTCTTACGTGTGATCCAGGTCCGTGACCGTGATCGTGGCTGCCATGGCTCGCACTATCACTGGCGTGCCCGTGCGAGGCATCCGCCGCTCCATGAGCGACAGCGGGATGGGCAGGATGTGCCGGATGGCCATGTCCGTCACCCAGTGGTTCCTTCAGCCGGCCGTACATCAAATTCCGCACCAGCTGCAACATGTACCAGGCACCAAAAATGATGCCCGACAAACTGAGGATGCCATAAATTGGCCGAGTCTTAAACATGCCCAATAAGGCGGTAACTTCACCAGTAAAACCATTCAAGCCCGGAAGCCCGATGCTGGAGAATGAGACCAGGATGAAGAAGAAGGCCATGACGGGGAATCGAGTGGCGAGTCCACCGAACGCGTCGATGTCTCGCGTGTGATAGCGTTCATACAGCATGCCGACCATTGCGAACAGCGCGCCTGTCGACAGACCATGATTGATCATCGTCAGCATGCCGCCAGTGATGCCGATATTGTTGAACGCGAACAGACCCAGCATGCAGAAGCCCATGTGACTGACCGAAGAATAGGCCACGAGCTTCTTGATGTCGTCCTGGGCCAGGGCCAGCAGGGCGCCATAAATGATTCCGATCACACACAGGATGGCGACGAAATCAAGATGCAACCAGCAGGCACCGGGAATCAGGGCCAGCCCAAAACGCAGGAAGCCGTACGATCCGATTTTCAGTAACACACCCGCCAGCAGGACTGAACCGGCAGTCGGAGCTTCCACGTGCGCCAGCGGCAGCCAGGTATGAAACGGGAACAGCGGCACCTTGATCGCAAAGCCGGCAAACAGGGCCAGGAAGATCCAGGGACTGACGTTGTTCCAGAACTCCGCGTTGTGACCGCGTTGCAATAGCAGCGGAATTTCATCAATCAATTGTGGAATCGAAAAGACGAGTTCTGTCGAACCTCGCATCCACGAGTGGGCCAGGACGATGAAGATCAAACCGAGGAAGGTCAGGACGCTTCCTGCCAAAGTGAAGATAAAGAACTTCCGGGCGGCCCAGCGGCGGTCGTAACCACCCCACAAACCGATCATGAAGAACAGCGGAATCAGTGTGAATTCAAAGAAGATGTAGAACAGGATGATGTCCAGTGCCGCGAAGACACCGATCATCCCCGCCTGCAGTACCAGCATCAAGGCATAGAAGGCCGCAGCGCGATCTTGAATGGCCTCCCAACTGACCAGGACAGCGGGAATCATCAACAACGCCGTCAATGCGATCAACCACAGGCTGATGCCATCGACACCCAGGCTGAACCGGATGTTGGGCCCGGTGACGGCTGTACTACCGGCTGTCTTCGATGGCGTTCCCAACCAGGGGGTATCAAACGTCATCTGCAAAAGCTGTGGCTGTCCTGCCGCATCGACCTTGGCCGGGTCGTACGTATTGACCATCGCCACCGAAAGGGCGAACGTGGCGAGGACGTTCACGAGGACGAAGCGGCGGATGAAATCCAGGCCCACGCCAAAACATGCGGCCGCGATCACCAGTGCCGCACCCAACAGCGGTAGCAGTACCATCGCCTGGAGAATGAACGAATCCGACGTCATTATTGTCCCCACCCCGGTCTTGCCAACAGAGCCCACAACAACATGGCCGTGGCCAACATCATGGACAAGGCATAGAACTGAACCAAACCATTTTGAATCGGCCGCGCCAGTCTGGCCGCCGCTGCCGGAACCTTGCTGATAAAGCCCACCAGTCCATCCACGACGATCCAATCCAGGAATCGCGAGAACTGAGCCAGGCACATCGCAGGCACCACCAGGAAAATGTAGAAGATCTCATCCAGGTAAAACTTATTCAGGCTGATGCGATACAACGGCGGCACTGAGGCGGCGATTGTTTTGGGCACAGCGGACGGCTGGGCATACAACGCCCACGCTAAGCCGATTCCCACGACCGCCACGATCGTGCTCATTCCAATCACGAACCAGTCGGCCGGATGATGAGCCCCGGTTCCATCAATGGTCATGTTCAAGAAGCCATCAAAAATTCCAGTCAGATGTCCGAGTACCAAGCCCAGTCCGGCGGCACCGACGGCTAGAATCATCAAGGGAACAGTCATACTCGGAGGCGACTCGTGAGCATGATGTCCTGCCTCAGGTGGAATTCTCTCTTCACCGTGGAAGGTCATGAACACTGCGCGGAACGTGTAGAACGCCGTCAGGAACGCGGTGAACGTACCCATCCAAAACAGCAATTCATACCAGGCCGGGGCATCCATTCCCATCAGTCGAACATTGGAACGATCGACAAATCCGAAATCTGAGTGATGGGCGGCAGGCGGGTGTGAACCCGCTTTCTCGCCGTGTTCGTCGTGACCGTCTTTGGTGTGGGCGGCGACGATTTCGTGAGCAGACTCGGCATTGTGATCAGACGGATGCGCCGCCATATGGACCGCGGCCAGAATCGTGTCTTTGCTCCAGAAACCGGACAAGGGAAACAGGCCGGCCAGGGCAAAAGAACCAATCAGGAACGTGATGTAGGTCTTCGGCATCAGCTTCTTCAAGCCGCTGAATTGCCGCATGTC
>JAQGHT010000795.1 GCA_028291565.1 Planctomycetaceae bacterium
CGATATCGGGCTTGAATCATCCCCCTTCGACGCCAGATTTGGCCGAGTGTCGTGTCAAATCTCTTGCCAAATGGGTGGCTTGAGGAGACTCTGACGGGTACCCGGCACGGCAGCTCGGACTATACGAGACCGTGGCAAACGACTATAGTTCGCGCCGATTTGTAATCGATTTTTATATTGCTTTCAGGCGTTACGACTCGTACGGATGCTCTCAGCGCATCTCAATCGGCGACCACAAATTGAAGTTGAGTGGTCACTTCCGCGAGACAACGCAGCAGGAGCAAAACAAGCAGTCAGTGCCACCTGCCGGTGGTGCGTTTTTTAATTAGCATGAATTGGTTGTACCCGGAAAGACCACTCGAAACGGAGAAAGTTCGTTTCGGTCTGCCCGAGCCAATAACCGGTTCCCAGATCAAGACCTGTAGTCAAAAGAACCATGATCAAGCAGGGTACGTCAAAGCGCCGCGTTGTAGTGACGGGTATTGGTGTTATCAGCCCGCTGGGCAACGGGATCGACACATTCTGGGAGAACCTCTCGGCCGGACGCAGCGCTGTCACCAATTTCGGCTTGTTCGGGGGTTCGGCGTTGCCGTCACATATCGGTGCGCAAGTGAAGGAATTCACGGACAAACCGCCCAAAGATTTGCTGAAACAACGGTTGCGCAAGAGTATGAAGGCCATGTGTCGCGAGATCCAATTGGGAGTCGTCAGCGCGACGATGGCTCTGGATGTCGCGGGGCTGGGCGAAGGCCAAACTGCCGTCGCGCCGGAACGACTGGGAATCGACTTCGGCGCAAATCTGATGCTTAGCCCGCCGGACGTTCTCGGAGATGCCGGTTTGGCTTGCTGCGACACCGGAACGGTCGAATTTCATTCAGATCGCTGGGGTGAGATTGGTCTGACGAAAATGGAGCCGCTTTGGCTGCTGCTCTATTTGCCGAACATGCCGGCCTGTCATATCGGAATTTACGCCGATGCCCGGGGACCAAGCAATTCTCTGACCATGGCAGAAGCGTCGGGAAATCTGGCGATTTGCGAAGCCATTCGTATTTTGGCGCGAGACAGCGCTGACGTGATGATTTGCGGGACGACGGGAACGACGATGCACGCGGTGCAAACCATGCACTCGGTGATGTGGGATCATATGGCCGTCGCTCCTGGTGGCGATCCGACAAAAGCTTGCCGTCCGTTTGATCTCGATCGGACCGGTCAAGTGGTCAGCGAAGGCTCCGCCACCTTGATTCTCGAGGACGAAGATCACGCGGTGGCCCGGGGCGCGAAGCTCTAGGGCCGCGTTCTGGGAGCCGGCTCCAGCTGCGTGTTCAATTATTCTGGAGTGGGGAATACCCGACAAGCACTGGTCCAAGCTATGAAATTGGCGTTGGATGACGCCTGCCTGCAGCCTGCGGACATTGGCCACCTCAATGCCCACGGTTTGGGAGATCCCGAAGTCGACATTCAAGAATCGCTTGCGATTCATGATGTTTTCGGTCCGCTGACCGAAACACTGCCCGTCACGGCATTCAAGAGTTACTGGGGAAATCCCGGTTCCAGCTGCGGCACGCTCGAGATCGTCGGTTCGTTACTCGGACTGGAACACGGCTTGGTGATGCCCACGCTCAATTACGAAACACCTGACCCTAAGTGTCCGCTGAATGTCGTCCATGGCGAGCCCCTGAAAGTCACGAATAAGACTTTCTTGAAGATCAGCGTGACGCGAGCGGGGCAAGCCAGCGCAGTCGTCATGTCAGGCATCTAGGCTTTTCAAGGAAAAGAGAATATCAGCCGGGCAATCCCATTTGCCCGGCTCGAATAACATCCGATTGGCTTGAATAAACTGGCCCCACACGACGACACCGTGCTCGAACAGCTCTGTAACATTTGCAAACAGCGAGTTCAGCTGATGGTCAGGATTTTGGCGAGCCCAAACGGGGCGTGGAACGCGTAAGTAAGTCAATCGATCCCACAGCGAAAAGCGTCGTGGCGCCTCTCCAAAGTTTCGCGCACACTCTTCAATAATCTCAAACGACATGCGGCAGCCTTAACTATAAATACTTGAGCAATACGTTTGCTGTAATCCGCGAGACGTCCGCATCGACCAGTAGTGAACTGGTCCAGGTGATCGATCCAGTTGAAAAGACGGCTCCGCCACTGGGCGTCTCGTAAAGTGTCAGGTCTGCCCCACCATTGTCAGGATTCTGCCCCTTCGCCAGCCGGACAATGTTTTTTGGCGAGCTGGGTGAAATCTTATCAGTCTCGTGTCCTGATGCCCCGCCTGAACATCGCTTGTGCAAGCTTCTGGTACCAAACGTCTGGCCATTCTGCAGCTGGGTCGCCTGGAATACCCAATGGTCCGCAGCCAAGACCTCGTAGGGGGCGGATGTCATGATACCGTCATAAGTGAACACCACTCCCAGCAGATTCGCTTCGGACTCGGCCCGTGTGTGAAATCGGCTTTCAAGTCCCCGTTCAATTCGGACACGCTCGTCGCCGTTGTGAACCACCATGCGTGAAGGATCAGGGAATTCGACTTCACAATTCAAACCATTGCCCCCCAGATAGAGGAGCTTTCCACCCCGGTTATGGACCCAGTCTTTCAAACGATAATACATCGTTCGGGTC
>JAQGHT010000817.1 GCA_028291565.1 Planctomycetaceae bacterium
CGCGATGTTCACGAGAATCGATCTCATGTGTGTAGTCCCTTGGTGATGGCGAAACTGGCGATGGGATTTGAACTCAGCAACATGTTATAAATAAAGAACTTGTATCAAGAATGCTGCTGGCCTGCCCAAACCGCATATTGTTTGAACCTGATGAACGGGTTGCATAATATGTCGTAAGTCTTTACTCCACAACGAAAAAAGGCTCGTCGCAATTAGTTGCGACGAGCCTTTCATATCACAGTCGAGTTGACGGGATTTGAACTGGCGGTTCGGCCATTTGTATCCGCTGGGCACCATTCGTTCGCTGCGTCCGTCACATCGACCGAAGCGGGCTAAAATGTATCGGTGGTCGGACCGATGCGTGCAACATGACTGGCGGGTCAGGTGATCGGATCACGTCCAGGCTGCCCGCCCCGGTGACACAACCAGTATCATGGCGTTGCGGCTGATGCTCCTTGACCCCATGCCTCACAGACACCGAGTTGCAGTACCAGCTCTACCTTTGACCGTCTTCGGGTGGTCGCGCCGAACAATCGGTTCAAGCGGAGCCGCGGGCCGCGCGGTTTCTGAAGTCAATGTTGGTTGACCGCGGCCCGGTTAGCTGTGTCAATCGGCGGCAGAAGGCGTCATGGTGAGCGATGCGACAGCGACACAGCTGGGAATGGGCGGCTCCCGCGTCTCGAACGCCGGATGTGCTGGGGTGCTTCGACGCCGGCCTGAGGATTCGTCGCAATTTGTTCGACGACGCGGTCGCAGTCTGCAACATCCCCGTCGAGTGCTCGCCTGTTGTCCCGGTCGGCCACCCCGCGACGCTACGATTCGGCGAGCGCGTTGTCGATCTGGCAGCGGTTCTCGGCTGGCTTGCGGAATGCGGAGGCTGGACGTTCTATCTCCACCATCACGACAACATCGTGGCCGAACTCGCCCGGATCGAGCCCTACGAGCGGGCGGCCTTTTGCCGCGGCCTGCAGCTGTTTCGCACGCGACCGGCGTCCGAAGGGGGAAGTAATCTGTTGGGAGTAGTTGGCCCCAGCCGGGCATGGGTGTTGGTGCTCGAGAACGACAACCAGGGCGGATTTCGCATCGACTTCTTCGGTCCGGCAGCGGCCTGCCGTGACTTGCGGTTGAAGTTGGGGCAGCAACGGCCGGTCGAACCAGGCGCTGCAGCAGACGGCGGGGCATGATTTGTTTTTTGTGACGACAGCACACCGGTGCCCTGCCGCTGTTGAGCGGTGTTATTCGGTTTTGCCACGTTCGTTCCGTCTCGTCAAGTCATCCGTTCTTCTCGGATCGAACGGCCGACGTTTAAGCCACTTCCGCACGTCGGTCACATCGACCGAAGAAGCGAATCGTACACATCCCGCTGCCTACCCCACTGCTTTGGGATTGTACTCAATCCTCAAGCAGTGCGACCTCGAGCTGGTGCTTGCACTGCTTCCGTTGAGCACAACGGCAAGCAGTGGCACGATCTTCCGATCAAAAACCGGCCGACCCAAGGTTAAACCGCTCTAGCTGGCTTGATTTATCTCTTGACAACTGCGATGAACAGTACACTCCGCGGTAACGTACTCGCGGCCAGTCTGGCAGATGGGGCTGTTGCGTCGTTGGCTGAATTTGCTGCGTGCGGAAGTGGTTGTTCGCATCCGGCTCGCCTCGTAACTGGCGGTTGTCGGTCAGAGATTGAAGCATCGATCCGATGTGCGAACGATTAGAAGTCATTCAGCCTGGCGACCAGTTCTTGAGATTGAAAGCATCTGCAATGGGTATAGCCGGTACACCTCGTCAAATTGGCCAGTTAACGGCCGACTTGGGACTCAGCCCCGACGATGTCGAGCCGTTCGGGTGGTTCAAAGGCAAGCTGGCCTTGGGCCTGGAGCGGCGGTTGGCCGATCGCCCGCGGGCGAAATACATCGGAGTCACCGCCATCAGCCCAACGCCACTGGGCGAAGGCAAGACGGTCACCGCTATTGGTCTGGCGATGGGACTGTGCCGTCTGGGAAAGCGGGCCATCGCCACATTGCGGCAACCTTCTCAAGGGCCGGTCTTCGGAATCAAAGGTGGCGGAGCCGGTGGTGGAATGGCCCACCTCTTGCCCGCCGACGAGATCAACCTGCACTTTACCGGAGATCTTCATGCCATCACGACTGCGAACAACCTGCTTGCCGTGATGCTCGATAATCACGTGCAACGCCGACTGTTGCCGCTACTTGATCCGCTCAGCGTCACCTGGCGACGTGTCATTGACCTCAATGACAAGGGCTTGTCCGAGATCATTACCGGTTTGGGGGCCCACCCCCAGGCACCGCTACGAGAGACGGGATTCGATCTGACGGCCGCCTCCGAGGTCATGGCCATTCTGGCCCTCGCCAACAGTTTATCCGACTTGCAGGAGCGTCTGGCGAGAATTGTGGTCGGGCGTGATCGGGAGGGCCGCCCGGTGTGCGCCCGCGAGATTGGTTGTGTCGGTTCGATGACCGCCTTGCTGCGCGATGCCGTGCGCCCCAACCTGGTGCAGACCTGCGAGAATACACCGGTCTTGGTTCACGCCGGTCCATTTGCGAACATCGCCCACGGCAACAGCTCTGTGCTGGCCGATTTGGCGGCGATTCGACTGGGTGATTTCGTCGTCACGGAAAGTGGATTTGGAGCCGATTGCGGTGCGGAAAAACTGTTCGACATCAAGTGTCGGGTCAGCGGCATCACGCCCGATGTGGAAGTGTTGGTATGTACGATTCGGGCATTGAAGTATCAGAGCGGCCGCTTCGACGTAAAGCCAGGCAAGCCCCTGCCAGAGAATCTGTTCGTCGAGGATCTGCAGGCCCTGCACGCCGGCCGCGCTAATCTGGAAGGGCATCTGGACATCCTGCGAAAGTATGGCATTCCGATCGTGGTGGCCATCAATCGATTTTCGACCGACACGGATCGAGAGATCCAGGCTGTTCGCGAGATCGCACTGGCGGCGGGAGCGACGCATGTCGCCGTGAGTGAGGCCTTTTCGCAAGGTGGCGCAGGGGCTGAGGAACTCGCCCGTTCCGTCATCTCGGCCTGCGAACTCCCCAGCCACTTCAAATTCCTCTACGACCTCGATCGGACACTGGTCGAGAAGCTGGAGATCATCGCTCGTGAAATTTATGGAGCGGATGGGTTGGAGATCGACCCGATGGCTCGCAAACAGTTGGATTCATTTCAGGCATTGGGTTTTGGCGGTTTGCCGGTGTGCGTCGCGAAGACACAGTACTCCTTTTCGCACGACCCGCACCGACTGGCTCGGCCCACGGGGTATCGCTTTCCGATCCGCGAGGCACGACTGTCAGCGGGGGCGGGATTTGTGTATGTCCTCGCCGGAGAAATGTCGACGCTGCCCGGCCTGCCCGCCTCTCCGGCCGCCCTGCGGATCGGGGTGACTGAACGCGGCGAGATTTTCGGTATCGGCTAATGCAAGGAGAGTACGAGACTCAGCCCGGCTCGTCGAACGCCGCCCCTCAGGTCGAACGTGTGCTGATGGACGGCTTGCGCGCGTTGTTGAAATAGCGCTCGGGGCTGCGCGTCAGACTATTCCATTTCACTTAGGATCGGCACATCAATAACTGTCGGAAGTTGCCTACGGCCTTTCAGGTCATCGACGGGCAAGAGTGCCCATCTTACGGCACTTATTGCTGCGCATATCCTTAGCCGTTCCGCATTCTACCGGTGGCGATTCACATTCCGGTGTGGTCACACTTAATGCGTAACGTTGGAACTTGTATCATTCGGTATTCGAAGATTGATGCGGGCCACACATTTCCCGCGTTGCGTTGCGTCAGCTTCAGAAGAGCCGTCACCCAGTTCCTTTTCCAGGGAGAATCCAGTTGATTTCTCGAACAATCTCAGCAGAATACCGCCCTGCCATCTGGTGTTCGTGGTTGGCCATCGCAGTCTTGAACTTGGGAGCAATGTCCTCTCCTGTGGCAGCAGGCGATCCAGTGTATAGCGTCGCCACGTTTTCGGCCGACGTGACGCCTCCGGTTGGTAGCCCTCTGTGCGGCGGTTTTGTAAAACCGGTGTCCGGCGTCTCCGAGCCGTTGCAAGCGATCGGGCTTGTGATTTTTGGTGCGGGGGATCCGATTGTCTTGTGTGCCGTCGACTGGTGCGAGATCCGGAATCGCGATCATGTGATTTGGCGGGAACAGCTCGCCAAGGCTGCGGGAACGACTCCCGAGCGTGTCGCGGTGCAGTCTCTCCATCAGCACAACGCTCCGTTGGCAGACACCATCGCGGACGACCTGCTGCGTGACGCGAAGTCCTCTTACCGTATTCAAGACACTGCGTGGATGGAGCTCGCACTGGCGGGCGTCGCGAAAGCCGTGCGCGAAGCGACCACCAGGCGGCAGCCGTTGACACACATTGCATTTGGTGAGGCAGCGATTGTTGAAGTGGCGTCGAATCGCCGGGTGATGGGGCCAGATGGCAAAGTGCGGGCCGTCCGCACGAGCGCCACCAAGGACGCTGCCGTGCGGGCCGCGCCGGAAGGGACCATCGACCCCATGCTTAAAACAATCAGCTTCTGGAACGGTGAGCGGAAACTGGCGGTATTGCATTATTACGGAACGCATCCGATGAGCTACTACGGCGACGGGATCGTATCGTCTGACTTTGTCGGAATCGCCCGTGAGCGAAGGACGGCTGAAGACCGCGTCCCGCACATCTATTTCACGGGGTGTGGCGGGAACGTGACCGCAGGAAAATACAACGACGGCAACCCGGACAATCGTCCGGTGTTGGCGAATCGCGTATACGAAGCCATGAAGGGGGCGGAAAAATCTGTCCAGAAGATCCCGGTAACGCGGATCGCCTGGCAAACGAAACCAGTGATACTTCCCGTCAACTCCGGTTTTCGCGAAGAAGAGTTGCTGAAGCAGGTGCGTGATGAGAAAGCCAGCTCTGCAACGCAGATCGTCGCGGCTTTGAAGCTGGCCTATCTGCGATATTCGACCGCTGGAAATCCGATTGTATTGAGTTGTCTGCATCTGGGAGACGAAGTGCGAATCGCGCATCTTCCGGGTGAACCGTTTATTGAATACCAGCTGTTCGCACAGGACGACGGCAAAGGCAAATTCGTTGCCGTCGCAGGCTATGGGGACGGCGGCTGCGGTTACATTCCACTGGAGAAATCGTTTGCCGAGGGGGGATACGAGCCGACTCAGGCGTTCGCGATCCCCTCCAGCGAACCCCTGCTTCGGCGAACGATTGGCGATCTCCTGAAGCCGTGAAAGAAGCGGCTGTTCGTTGGTTCGAGATTGTGGGGCCGCGTGTCCTGTCACGATGATGAATTGGGTGGCGACTGACTCGACCTGTGCTTGCTGGTCGATGACAATATCTATATATTGCATTGTATAATCAGTGGTCCTGATTGCCGAATGGATCTCTGGATGCGACCCAGTTGGCTTCCCGGCTTAATCGTGAACATAGGGGATCCCTTTATTCTGAAACGCGTTGGTAACTCGCACATTGATACACGCACAATGACCAACAGCCATCAGAAAGATCGGATTGCCCCAGAGGATGACGTGGTCATCCCGGCTCGTACCGATCGCGTCGCATTTGTCGTGCTCGGGAATGATCGCTATACGGTTGGGGCAACGACATCGCATCAACAGACCACGAAAGGAAGATGTCATGAGCGGAACCATCACAGCACAGAAGATCGTCAATAACCCATTCTTTTCGATGATCTGCTTCCTTTCCGTATGTTTCATACTGCCGCGATATGGCGGTATCGCAGTCATGGTCGGCTGCGCCAGCATTTTGTCGGTT
>JAQGHT010000858.1 GCA_028291565.1 Planctomycetaceae bacterium
AAGTGAATTGTTCGTCTATGTCGCTCAAACACCCACAGGCCTGATGACACTCACACCAGCAGAGTTTGAAGAACGTATTCAATGGAAGAACGATCCACAGGATGTTTCCAGTCGCTTGAGTTTTTGAGCCATCGATACCGCTTGCGTTCTGTGAGATTGCATCAGAGCAAAAACAGTATGGGTCTTCTCGCTTTTCCGACTGTGGCAAGATCTCAACTCCATGTTGGATCAAGACTTTTTTCCGGAAAATAGGATCCCCGAAAAAACGAATTTCAAGGGGATAAGTTGTCGCTACACCGCTTTGAGATCATCTTTTGAGCAGGCCGCTGGGGTACCACGGGCTTCGCCCACGTTTGAAGAGCGAATTCGCGTTTCAGCTTGAAAATGACACCGGGCCACTCACGGAAGCTCAGCACTGGCATAGCCAGTAGCACCCCAATCTTTTACAATTCGCCAGTGCTACTCGGCGGCAGAAGAATCTGCGCTCTCTGCGGTATTCTGGCCGGACGATCGTGGATCCAGCTCCAATCCGAGTCAAACTCAGACGGACCAGAGGTCCATCCTACTGCCGAATCTCCTTCTCGCTCCTACTTAAAACCACACGGAAGCCCAAACTGCCACCCCATGCGGATGGCGGAAAATGTCGCCGGCTCGCCGATCGACAGTCCCGGCCGAGGTCTGGCCAGCCTCCACCCCGTAAAACATGGTCTGTACCCTTCGATGGTCCCGTTGGATCGCGGCGTAGCACCTTTCCGTAAGAATCTTTGTCGTACCAGTCCGCACACCATTCGCTGACATTTCCATGCATGTCGTACAGGCCCAGCGCATTCGGCGAATACATTCCCACCGGACAGGGTCGCTGCAGATTGGGCCCCGTGGCGGCGGCACCGAACGGGAACGTGCCGAAAAAATTCGCCTGCATTGAGGACAGCGAATCGCCGAAGTGAAATGACGTGACCTTCCGTCCCTTGGAAACACGCCCGCCTCGGCACGCATACTCCCATTCTGCCTCCGTAGGCAAGCGATATCTCCAGCCAGGCATTCGATCTTTCTCCAATTTGTCGAGCTGCTCGACAAATCTCTGTGCATCGAACCATGAAACCGACTCCACGGGGAAGCGTGATGTGTCGAGACCTGCGACCTTGTCCTTGGCTGACCCCTTTGCCGAGAAGGTGCTGGGGTTGGTTTCCATGACTGCCACATACTCGCCCTGATTCACCTCGAATGCGCCCATGTAAAATCCTCTGGTGATCTCGACCTCATGTTGCGGAGCGTCATCGGAATGTCCCTCTTCGTCCTCGGGTGATCCCATCCAGAAGCTCCCCGGTTCGACATAAACCAACTTCATGTTCAATGAATTCTCAATCGTCTTCGCAGTGACGACCGCAGAGCCGGCCGCCGGCATCGGCGGTTGCGCCACCGGCGGTTGCGGTGATGGCTCGTCAGGCACCTTCTGCTGCGATTCAACTGTCTGCAGGGAGTGCTTAACGGGCGGGTTTTCCGGCTTTGATTCCAGTTTTGAATCTCGATTTGATCCCAAATCTGATTCCTGTCTAATTGCCAATTTGGGTCCCCAGACCCACACCATCCCACTCAAGAGTAAGAATACCGCCAGTGCTCCCCCAATCCGACGTGTGTTCGCCGCATTCCAGTAGGAACTGCGTTTCCGTACTGCCGCGGGATCGGAGAGGCAACTGGCAAGGGCCTCGGCGGCTTCGCGGGCGGATGGGAACCGATCCGCAGGCTTCTTACTCAACAGTCGATCAATGACCCGGCACAATCCCTCCGGAACATTTGCCATGACCTCGCGAATCGGGCGCGGGGTATCTTCCGCGACTCGCTTGAGGACTGCGAGCGTGGTCGGGGCACGAAATGGCGGCCGGCCAGTGATGATTGTGTATAAAACGCTCCCGAGGCTGAAAAGGTCGGCGCGGTGGTCCAGGATCGTGCCACCAGCCTGTTCGGGGGCCATGTACAGTGGCGAGCCGGCTATGATGCCGCTCCGGGTCAGGCTGGCGTCGTCGCCGGCTCGGGCGAGTCCAAAATCGGTGAGTTTGATGCAGGGTACGCCGCCGGCCTCAAGTAAGATATTGGCCGGCTTCACATCACGATGGATCAACCCCTGATCGTGGGCCGCCGCGAGTCCCAACGCGATTTGCTGACCCAGGCAAACGACTTCCGCCGCCTCGAACGGACCGTTGGAATCAAGTCGTTGTTGCAGCGTCTGCCCTTCGATGAATTCCATCACCATGTAGGGCAAAGGAGTCTCTTGAACGGCGTAGATTTGCACGACGTGCTGGTGCCGGACGGCGGCGGCAGCACGTGCTTCTCGTAGAAAACGCTTTCGTGGCGGTGATGTGGCAGCCAGATGGGGGGCCAGAATCTTGATGGCGACGTATCGCTGCAAGGAGTCGTCGAACGCCTTGACGACAATCCCGAATCCGCCGTGTCCCAGCATGTTTAGTACGTGGTAAGGGCCGAGTTGGCCGAGCGATTCGGAATGAGTGGTCGGGGCCAGCAGGGCGAGCAACGCCGCCATGACATCGGAATCCTGTGTGTCGGCGGCAGTCTCGCCTCCCTCCGAACCAGCGCTCATTGCAGCGAGTAACTCTGCCGGGCGACGTTCGAGTAGTGAGTGATCGCTGTCGAGAAAACCCAGAAGCTCTTCAATTCGCCGGCGTAATGCCGCGTCGGTACCACAGGCCTGATCGAGGTATGCGGCGCGCGCCGCCTTGTCAGCCCGGTTCATCGCTTCCAGGAATATCTCACGTTCACTCAAAGAAAATCCACTTTCGAAAAGGAGTAATCTCCAATCTCTATGCGATGTTTGCCGTCAGGTCACGCAGAATATTCTCTTAATTTCCAACAAAATTGAATCTGTCTTGCCGAATCTCCATCCACACGATTTATTCTGTTCAAAAGCCAGACGGAAAAATGGACCAAGACACACAGCAAATTTGATTTCGAGACCTGTATTCCCTCTCATCATTTCCCACTTGACTATGAACTTGACGGAGAATCTCTCCTCTCGCCCCTGTACTCGGGGAAGGGATCGCATAAGCGTAACTGAAGTGAGGGATTATTGAATAGCGTCTAGTCCTGGCAGGCTTTCAGGGACTTCCATCCGTAGAATTCCACGTCTTCAAAGCACCTGTGAAGTCCGAGTGGCGACATTGACTGTGCCGAATTATCATCTCGAGGCACTAGGATTCCGGGAAAATTCCTTCACGGCATCACTGTTAGGGGATACAGCCTCTATTTGGCGGAAGTTCGTGGATGCCGTCCACGCTCGATCTCTTCCTCACGAATTGCCAGAATGATTGGACGATTCAGACTTAAAACTGCTATTGTCGCACG
>JAQGHT010000887.1 GCA_028291565.1 Planctomycetaceae bacterium
AATTCACCGGCGAGCTCCGCAAAAGAGCTTTCCGCTTCGGGTTCCTCGAGCGTTTCGGGTTCTTCCAATGAAACGAATGCGTGATCCCAAACGGTCGCCGAAACTTCCGGGACATCTGGAACCAGAAAACTGATATCTCGTGTGGTCTCGATACCCGTTCCAGCCTGCGCAAAATGCACGCGGGCGCAACCGAGTAGACCGGGGCGATACAGCAATGTTGCAGCATCGGGAACGACACCGCAACGCTGCAGAAAGGTCTCCTTCACCCCCGGAGCCAGGACGGGGCGATCAGTGCCACCAGCCACGGAGGTTCTGGCCTTGGATTCGGGTACGATCGATTGGATTTGACCGATCGATTTCTTCTCGGCCATCAATGTGGCGATTTGATCCCGATTAATTGGGCCGCGGAGATATGACAACGCCCAGCGCGACTGAAAAACGATCGGCTGATCTTCGTGCACGTTGTTCATTAAAAAGACACGATTCCCCAGTCCGGCAAGAATTCGTTCCATCTTCTGTCGATCGAAAGTCGCTCCGGCCGCTGTCGACGCTCCTTCAAGGCCTTCGAGTACCCGCATTTTGTCGCGTTCAGTCTGTAACCGACCAAGAAACCAGGTTCCGGCATTGGACAACCCCTTGTAATCCAGATCGACAGGATTTTGAGTCGCTAAGACGATGCCCAGACCAAATGCTCGAGCCTGCTTTAAGAGAGTTAACAGCGGCGTCTTCGATGGCGGATTTCTCGTCGGGGGAAAATAGCCAAACACCTCGTCCATGTATAACAGTGCCCGCAAGCTGGAAGTGCCGGTCTGGGTCCGCATCCAGGCCAGCATTTCATTCAGCAGGATCGTTACGAAAAACATCCGTTCGGAATCTGACAGATGAGCAATCGAGATAATCGAAAGGCGCGGTTTCCCCGCAGGCGTGTACAGTAACCGCTGGATGTCGAGCGTTTCGCCTTCCATCCAAGCCGCGAATCCTGGCGAGGCCAGCAGGTTATTGATTGCCATTGCCAGGCCAAAGCGGTCCTTGGCCGGATAAAAGCTTTCGATATCCAGCACCCCGATTTTGTCAAAACCAGGATTTTGCACCGCCCGAATCAACCCCGGCACATCAATATCCTGCCCCGCGCGCCAGCTGCGATCGAGAATGTTTGACAGCAGGATATGTTCGCGACTTTGAAGTGGATCGCCTTCGATGCCCAAAAGAGCCAGCAGGCCCGCCGCGGCAGCCATGACTCGTTCCCGCATCGCTTCGTTATTCTGCAGGGTCGCGGCATTGGGGGCCGTAAACGAACGCAGGACCGTCAGATTCAGCCCCGCATTGCTGGCTGGGGTGTAAATTGTCAGATCGACGGCATCACGAAAGCGTTGAATTCGAGCCCCATCCTGGCCCCATTCGGCAAGCCCCGCCTTCCAGGTTGCGGCAACATGCCGCGCATACTCGTCTGGACTGAGTCCATTTCGCGCCGCATCAGCTGCGTCGACCCAAGGCCGAAAATCGCTTGGGAGCAAATCGGGAAACGTCAGTAACAAGTTTCCCAAATCGCCTTTGGGATCAATGCAAATCGCGGGGATCCCATCAATCGCCGCCTCTTCAAGAAGCGACAAGCACAATCCCGTCTTCCCACTACCGGTCATACCTACGCAGACCGCATGCGTCGTCAGGTCCTGAGCGTCATACAAGACCAGATCATCCTGAACCTGGCGACGCTCCATGTCGTACGTCTTTCCGAAATAAAAGACGCCCAGCTTCTCGAAATCTTGCATTACAGACGAGTCCTTCAAAAAATCAACATTTCTTGCCTATCCCGACAAGGTATTGCGGTTTAACCTTGCGTCTTCCGCATTGAGATCAGGGTCTCGTGCCACTGCTTGCCGTCGTACTCGGCGGAAGCAGTGCAAAGACACGCTCGAAACAGCGCTGCTTGAGGATTGAGTACAACCCCAAAGCAGTGGCACAGGCACACTCAAGGTTAAACTGGTCTATTTACTGCTCGGCATCAACCGCATCGCAGGCTTATCCAAAGGCAGGGCCTCAGGTTTCGGAGCAGGAATTGTCACGACACCGGTCGCAGCCCATTCCGTTCCGCGCACTAAAGTGATTTGAAACCCAAGCCCCTGCATCGAGTCCGTGCCATGCCCCAAGGTCGTATGGAACACGCGGCCCTTGCCGAAATTCGTCACCATCAGCATCGGTTCGTTTTCGCCTGTACCACCCTTTGCCTTATCTGAAAACGCGGTCGCCAATACAGTCAGATTCTTCGCCGGGCCGCGCAGCTTATCGTAGAGTTCATCGGAAGCATGCATCCAGCTGGCAGGTAAACCGGCGACAATCGGATGGTCGGGCGTGCGAATGTCGACCACGAATTCGTGCTTTTGTCCATGTCCGCCACCGGCACCCGGGTTTGTCTGCTGGACGAATTTGCCATTCTGAAAACGGACGTAAGGACCGGATTTCTCATTCCGGCCACCCCATCCGCCGACGCCAATCATTTCGTTGTATTCCGGCCACTCCGGAAAGGAATTGTTTGCTGCATGGACCGAAACAAATCCGCCGCCGTTCTTCACATAGTCAACGAAGTCCTTACGCACGGCTTCAGGCCACAGGTCGCCATTGTAATTTGATACGACGACATCATAGTCCTTGAATTTTGGATGCCACGAGGTCCACAATCGGTCCTTGGCCGCAGCAAACAAATCGTGCTCCGCTTGCCACTTGGCGAAGGCAGCCGCATATTGCTCTTTCTGCTGAGCACTGGCATCGGGCTTGGGGGCCTGTGGCTGCCGAGGCGCTGTTCCAGGGGAAGTGCTGACTGTTACGGCGAAACGACCGGTATCTTCCAAAATCCACTTCAGGATCGGAGTTGTCTGCTGCCAGGAATGATTGTTCTGACCATCGATCAATAAGACCTTCAGCTTGTCCGCACCTTGAACGAAGCTGGAAGAGCTGCAGACCAGACACAATCCAACGAGAAACATTCGACGCATCATCAACATAGTAGTCGCCTCAAGAATGGAATGATTTCATTTGATCACATCGGTGAAGTTGCCGCCGGCATGCAGAAACTATTGCCCTTCAATCGTCACCGCCATCACGACGGGCGCCGATTGATCCGGACCTTTTACAAGTTCGATTTCCTTGATCAAATTGGGGCGTTTCGGAAACACCGACAGAAAACGAATCTGCTGGCCTCGGAGCATGAACGCGAGTTTCGAATTCGGAACATCAACCCGGCGAATGTAGTCGGCGAAGTGTTCGCCATTCTTCAGCTCATGATCTTCGTGCTCGCCGTCCGCATAATGCAGTCGGACAATCAGGCTCACTGAGCCTTTCTCGCCAATCGGGAAACCCCAACCGCTGACACCGCTCAATAGATGAATGGCCTTTGCTGGCGCATTACACGGCAACATGATTTTCTTGGGCATCTTGTTCGGAATCGTGCCGTTCGTGCTGTACATCAACAGGGCGTTCGGCGTCCGGTCTCCGTGGGGATCAACCAGCACGAAGGGGACCCCTTCGACTGTCTTCGGCGACCAGTCGGGGAAAATCAACCGTTCGGCATCCGCTCGCTCGTCAATGAACATCCCTTTGGTACTGACGACAGTGGCCAGTTTGTCCAACGGAATCGGTAGAAATTTCCCGCGCTGAGTGAGAAACTCTAACAAGTTGACCAGTTCGTCTTTTGTGTGTTGTTTTTCAAACCCCTCGGGCATCAATGATTTTTGCGACGCGACCAATTCTTCGATATTCTCACGCAGAATCGAGTGTTTCTTGGCTTCGACATCGATCACTTCGATGGCGGTCTTGGATTCTGAAGCGAGCAAGCCGCTGTAGACTTTTCCATCATCTGTCGCGACGGTGTAAATCCGGAAATTGCCTTCCACGGAACGACTCGGATCGATGATATGAATCAGTAACTCCGGTTTTGGATGTACGGCCATGCCGGTCAGATCGGGCCCGATTTTGGCGCCTTCACCACCATGCGTATGGCACTTGGCACACGTCTTCTTGAAAACCAGTTTCCCGGCAACGGGGTCCCCGGTCATTCTCGTAAGGGGCATCAGTTCTTCCACCACTTTTTGACGATCTGGATTTGGGAGTCCGCCACCCTTAGCTAGCATTGGCTTGGCTCGGTCCCGAATTTCTTTGTCCACGTGGGCGGCAAGGCTTTGCTTTTGATCCAGCGACAACTCTGTGACCTGGACCTGACCTTTCTCGATGCCATCGAGTAACGCCCGAGTCCAATCAGTTCGGCTCAAAAGTATGCGAACGGCGGCAGGCCGAACGGCGGGCGTCAAGGCCGGCAAGCTGCTGATGATGGACGATCCTGTTTCGGGCGATTCACTGATCCCGGCGGCTTCCAACAGACCTTGAGCCAATTCTGTCGACGAACGCGGCGTGATGAGCTGAATCAAAGCCAAGGCGGCTTTGGCGTCAAGCCGCCGGAATTCAATCAACTGTCGCGCCGCCGTGATCCGGTCGGCCTCTTTTTGCTTGTCGTTGCTTGCAATCTCGAGGAAACCTTTTGAGATTTCGGCCACATGGGCTTCCAATGATTTGGAACCCCAGCGTAAAGCCAAATTGACCAATGCTCCCCGGGAAGTTGGCGGCAGTTTCGTCAGCAATTCCACGAGTGCCTTATCGCTGGCGACATCAAGATCCAACGACTTGTTCTTGGGCCAGCCGTTCGCCAGTCCAATTAAGATTGGCTCCGAAACATTCGACTTAGCATTGCCCAGCGACGCGACCAGAGCCGCAGCAGTCTCCACAGGAAGCCCTCGAGCGTAATGCTCGGCGATGATCGTTAAAGCGTTGACTGGTGGGCTGGCCAGCACTGCTCCGCTGTTTTGCACGACGGAGCGCAGAAAATGAATATCGTGGCGGGCAGCGGCACAGATCGCGGCATCTTGCAACCAGCGATCACCAACTGCTGACGTGACAAACGCGACACGAATGGCATCTCCCGCGGCTTCAGAAGCCGGCATGTCGGCAATTGCCAATAAAGTCGCCAGTCGGACTGGCTGGTCTTTGTCATTGAGCAGATTCGCATCCAAAATCGCCGTCAATGCGGCCGCGGTTTTCGGCACAACTTGTACAGCGTTACGCCGGACTCCCGCCGAAGGATGTCGCAAATCGGCGATCGCCTGGGCGGTCACGGTGGTGTTCGAACCATTGAGCGCCTGCAGTCCCTGCAACGTCCACAGTGCGTGATTGACTCCGGTATTCAGGCCAACAGCGTCCACATGCTGGTTCCTGGCAACTTCGATCAACTGGGGAACGACATCCTGCTGACCGCGTTCCACGAGCAATCGTTGCGCATGACGCCGCCAGAAGAAATTGTCGGAACGCAACGCGTCGACCAACTCCGCGGGTTTCGCATTTGCCAGTGATTGAATCGGTGCGGCAGTGACAGCCGGTTCCTTGCCCGCGGAATGCGGGTTGGAGTAGGTCAACCGATAGACCCGGCCATGCTTCTTGTCGCGCAAATCAGACTCGTAAGCGTTTCCCTTACCAGTCTTGAATCCGGCCGGAGTCGGATTGTGCTGCACGATGAAATTGTACCAATCGAGGATCCAGACATTTCCGTCCGGTCCGACTTCGGCCATGATTGGCGCCGTCCATTCGTCGTTACTCGCCAACAGATTCCAGGAGTTCCTGGAACGGAAACCTGAACCATCGGGACGCAGAATGAATGTTGCGCACAAGTGACCGGTTGGTTCGGTGACGAACGCGGCGCGATTCCAATACTCCTGGGGGTAATTGCGCGCTGTATAGAGCGCATGCCCCGCGGCAGCCGTGAAGCCACCGTGATGGTCAACCTGGCGGACGACTTCCGGATCCAGGGCTTCAAATTGATTACTGTCGGCGATTCCACTGAGAACTGTCGCGGACCAACCTCGTACCGCTTCATAATTGCGGTTCGGAATCGGCATGAATTCGCTGGGGTTTCCGTTGGCAGTCGAGCCAAAAATCAGCCCTTCTTCACTGATCCCCAAACCCCACGTGTTATTGTTCGTGGATCTCAGGAATTCCATCTCCGTCACTGCGACCTGTTCGCCCTCGCCTTCCAGTTTGAACCGGAAGAATCCCTGCCGAAATGACGTCAGTTTCCGGCCGTCTGTCAATTCTGGCTGCGAGTTGTTGTAACCCTGCATACCGTAGTACCAGTTATCCAGACCGTACTGGAAATTGCTGACGCCACCATGCGTATCGCCCAAAGCCCAGCCCTTGACCAGAACTTTCCGCAGATCGGCCCGGTCGTCACCGTTGGTATCCTTGAGATAGATCGTCTCGGTCCCGTTCTGGACAATCGCGCCGCCCCGATAAAAGGCAATCGCTGTTGGGATACTGAGTTGTTCGGCGAAAATCGTGAACTTATCGGCGACAAAATCACCGTTGGTGTCTTCCGAAATTCGAATCCGGTCTCGGCCGGTACCAGGTGCCTGCAATTCGTTGGGATAGTCAACCGTTTCGCAAGTCCACAGTCGGCCGCGTTCGTCCCAGGTCATGAAAACGGGCTTACCCTGCCAGCTCTTTTCCGCGGCGAACAGTTTGATTTCAAACCCCACGGGAGTCACCATGTGCTTCATGGATTCTTCCGGCGAGACCGGCAATTGCATCTTGCGAGCCCCTTTTTCGAGCGTGCCCCACTGCTTGCCCGCAGGATAGAAGGGGATGTTGGCATCGATATATTCGAAGGGTTTGGCGTCCTTGCGAAGGGCCGTCATTTCGGGGCGTTCCGGATAGGCTGGAACGACCGCTGGATCCTGTCCGACCGCCCACCGGATGCCGCGTTCCACCAGATTCTGAAAGCCTGGATTGGCCCAGGTTCGATCGTCATGTCCCCACGCCGTATAGAAAACTCGTCCCTGCCCGTGCGTCCGAACCCAGGTCCACGGCTCCTGTTGAGTCCCTTCCTGACGGTATTCGAGAACCGTGCGGTCCTTTGGATTGTGCTTGGTGTGAACGTAGGTCTCATCAAAACTCGCAAAGCCTTTGAAACCTCGCATCACGGGATGATCGGGGGCTGCGATCGTTGTGCGGACGATACCTGTTCCATGCCGCTGAAACTGTGCACCCATCAATGCCACCACCTCATCCGAGTTCCGGAAGCAGTAACTGGCGCAATGCAACGGAATAAATCCCTTACCGCTGGCAACGTAGTCCAGCAATGCTTTTGCCTGCTCGGGTTCGATCCTGTCGATATTGGCGTAAACGACAACTCCCGCGTAATCCTTCAGAGTGTTGGGATTCAGATCGCTGACCAAGTCTGAGTAAACCAGATCGATTCCGCGAGCCGCCATGACTGGCTGCAGTTGTTTGAAACGAACTGCTGGCTGATGATGCCCCTGGTCGCCCAGGAACAACAACTTGATGCGAGGCGGTTCTGCAGCCGTGCTGGAATTCGAGACGCCAATAAAAAAAAGCGTCGCCCACGCGACCACACAAAAATTTGCCAACCACTGATACCGAGAGCGTTTCGGCATTTTTGACTCCTAAACCGGAAGCAGCTTTGAAATCTGCTGCTTTGAAGAGAAAAAGAACACAACGGTTCAAGCGGGATTTTAACCATTACGGGGTAAGAAGTGCCAAGCAGCGCCAAAAACATTCTTCCTGACAGTAGTTGTCATTGCGGCGGTTTGCATTTTTTGCCAGCGAGTGTCGGTTTAACATTGCACTTGCCTGCTTTTCCCCTACCGCCCTGGTACGACGGAGATCGTCCGGCTTTGGAAGTCATGCACGGTAATAGTTTATCACGAGAGGTGCATCGAAAGGTAAGGCCATCGCTTTTGAAAAGTCGCAGTTTTGTTCCTTACCCCGTTGGGGTACAAGAAATTAGCCGGGGGTTGAGCGCCAGCGACACCCCCGGTTAGCAATTGATCAGAATCCACGACCCCGGCAGGGGTCGCAGATCGGTCGTCGTTCGATTGCGGTTCGGTCTGCGATCCCTCCAGGATCGGATCGCTCTTTGTTTTGTGTACCGGTGGTGTCGCGAGTACGCTCAACCACCGGCTAATTTCTAGGATCCCTCCGGGATCAAATGCGGCCAGACGTAATCCAGAATTCGCAATGAATGCGGTTTCCCACGACGACACTCCAACCACCGGCTTTTAAAGCGGGGTCAACATACTCGGTTTCGGCTTCATTTATGGCCTGGCCCGCCGGAAGCAGAATGAAGCCTCGGAATCAGGGATGTTTGTATTCATCCCGAAGGGGTAGAAATCAAAAAAGCAACTTCGAACGTACGTCCGGCTATTAAGTTGCCATAAAGCCTTACAATCAATTAATTCAAAGCTGGACGATCTCCAGTTACCAAGCCCAAAGGAAAAGTAAACGCACGAACAAACTCACCTGCAGATTCAAGGTCTAACTGCTATCGAGTCCAAAACCAAGTTCATCTCGACTCGAAATGGAGATTAGAACACTAATACACACTAATTAAGAACCCAAAACCGTCGTTTCAGGAAGGAGGCGTTTGCAGCAGACTGTCAACGTCGCTCCAGTGATCCTTTTTTCTGAATCGACTCTCCACATTTTGGCATCTTCCGTTTCAGATCAATCAAACTACCTCTTGCCAGTTCGTGGGTTGTGTGAAGGAATAGCACCTGTCGCCTGATTGAGCTGCTGCCAAATTCGTGGACTTCTACAAGCGAAAACTGAATTTCGCGCACACCCACCCCGGTGTCGAGTTTTCTCAGGCGTCTGCACGGTGAGATGGCTACTTTTTCTCGCCAATGTCGAGTACAAATGATATACGCCGCGTGCCACTTGCGGTGTCAGACTGAGAAGGACATTTTGAATATGTATGACGTGCCGGTTTCTCGACGCGAAATGTTGACTCGGGCAGGGACTGGCTTCGGAGCCCTCGCACTGGCGGGAATGCTCGCCGATTCAACCAATTTGCAGTCAGCCCCTCTGGAATCGCAACCGCTGGCTCCCCGTCCGCCGCATTTTCCTGGCAAGGCAAAACGAGTCGTCCATCTGTTCATGAACGGCGGCCCCTCGCAGGTCGATACATTCGATCCGAAACCAATTCTGGAAAAATACCACGGCAAACCGCTTCCCGAACTGACTTTGCGGACCGAACGTAAGACCAGCGGCGCATTCAAATCGCCATTCAAATTCCAGAAATATGGTCAAAGTGGTATCGAGGTCAGCGAATTATTTGCCAAGACGGCCGCGGCTCGAATCGACGACATGTGCGTGATCCGTTCGATGCAGGCGGAAGTTCCGAATCATGAACCATCGCTGTGGCTGATGAATTGTGGTGATGGCCGATTTGCCCGGCCCAGTTTCGGTTCCTGGGTGACTTACGGTTTGGGTTCAGAAAACCAGAACCTGCCGGGCTTCATCGCGATGTGTCCTGGCGGCCTGCCCGTCACCGGGACCCAGAATTGGCGTTCGGCATTTCTACCTGGTGCGTTTCAAGGAACCTACATCGATTCACAGCACTCGGATATCACGAAACTGGTCGAGAACATTCGCAATCAGAAGTGGAATACCGAAGAGCAACTCAAGCAGTTCGAACTCGTTCGTAAACTGAATGCCAAACATAAGGCTGCCAGACAAAACGACGCGCAATTGGAGTCACGAATTCAGTCGTTTGAACTGGCGTTTCGGATGCAGACCGAAGCCAGCGAGGCCTTCGATATTTCCAAAGAAACCAAAGAAGTCCAAGAACAGTACGGCTCTGGAGTGATTGGTCGGCAGCTCTTGATGACTCGGCGGCTGTTAGAACGGGGCGTGCGCTTCATTCAACTCTACAGCGGCAATTTTCAACCCTGGGACAATCATGACGCCATCGAGGTCAATCATCGTAAGTTGGCGGGAGAATGGGATCAGCCAATTGCCGCGTTTCTGACTGACTTGAAGCAGCGCGGGATGCTGGACAGCACGCTGGTGATGTGGGGCGGCGAATTCGGTCGAACTCCGGTCGCCGAATTGCCTCAATTGAGTGGCCGCGATCATAATCATTATGGTTTTTCGATGTGGCTGGCCGGCGGCGGCGCGAAGGGTGGCTACGTTCACGGAGCGACTGATGAATTCGGGTTCGCAGCCGTCGAAAAGAAGGTGCACGTGCACGACTTGCACGCGACGCTATTGCATCTCTTAGGATTTGATCACGAAAAACTGACGTACCGATACGCCGGTCGAGACTTCCGATTGACCGATGTGCACGGTCAAGTCGTGCGTGAGTTGCTGGCATGATCGAGCGGCGGGCTGCGACGATACGTCAAACAAGCCCGTGAATACCCCGGGCCAATCTCATTGAAATCGCTAACGTACCGTGAAAACCGTGAAACATGCGAGGGAGTAGTGCAAAGTCCGTGGACCCACCGGGACAAGCCCGGTGACGTGAGATTCCAATCGTACCTGGGAATTAACTCGCTACTTTTTCGCCAAAACCTCGAGAATTCCCTCACAGAACTGGGGCAAATCGTCGGGCTTCCGGCTGCTGACGAAATGACGATCGACAACCACTGGAGAGTCTTCCCAGATGGCTCCTGCATTGATGAGATCGTCCTTGATTCCCGGGGATCCAGTCACGCGAACTCCGCGATAGACCCCGGCGGAAATCGGGATCCAGCCTCCGTGACATATGGCAGCGACCAGTTTGCCGGCGGCTGAGAATTCGCGGACGAGCGACAAGACCTTGGGATCGCGCCGGAGTTTGTCAGGCATGAAGCCCCCCGGAACGACCAAGCCCAGAAAATCCGTGGAATTCATGTCAGCGATTCGGGCGTCCGACTTGCACGGGTATCCGTTCTTCCCTTGGTAGACTTGCCCCGCCGCAGGTCCCGCCAGAGTCACCTGGGCTCCGGCTTCGATCAATCGCAGTTTGGGATACCACAATTCCAGATCTTCGTAGATATCGTCTACGAACATCAGGATTCGCTGGTTAGCTAGCGGCTTTTGTGACATGGACCCAGTACCGGGAAGTTGAAGAGTTCACTCGCGACTTACTTAAACCAGACAAAAACCGATGAACCAGTGGGCTTACACCCACCGCTCGCCAGGTTGTTTGCCAGCCTCTTAGGCATGTTGCAGTGAGACAATTGGCAGTTGAAATAACTGCTGCGGAGGAATCGCTGGCGTGTGATCTTCATCCGCGAGGACCGTGTCGACCAGGAAATACAGCAATTGCCGCAATGGTTCGGGCTCGACGGAATCTGCCAAGACCTCGGCGCGAGCTCGAGATTTCTCGACGAGTGCTTCGGCCTTTTCGAAGACGCCACAGGCATCATAGATCTTCCGTAGGCGCCCCAAACGCGATGCCGCGGAGTCTGTACTCCGCAGAATTTCGTTCAATTCATCCTTCTGAGTCGAATTCGCCGCGTTGAATGCGAGAGCCAGCAGCAATGTCGGACGCATTGACAAGGCGTCCTGGCCAGCGACCATCTTATTGTGGTCATCGCCGTTCCAGTCGTGCAAATCATTCAGGATCTGGAAGCCGACACCTAATTGGCGGCAGAATTGCGGGACCAGTTCTTCATACTGAGCCACCGGGCCAGCCATTCTCAAACCCGAATACAACGCAGCTTCGAATGCCGGTGAGGTCTTCAGTGCGTAAATCTGTAACGCATCAAGTGGTGTCAAGTGTTGATGCGGCTCGGCCAACCAGGCCATTTCGGCGCCTTGTCCATCGCACAGCCTGAGATGCGCATTTGCCATCCGATCCAAAATGTCCGCGACCGCATCGGATCCGATATCCGCCTTGGCGGCCGTGACTAATCGGTAACCCAGACCAATCAAATAATCGCCGATGTTGATAGCCTGGCCAATGCCGTGCTGTCGATGCAGGGTCTCACGTCCATACCGGTACAAGTCACCGTCCTGAATATCGTCGTGCACCAGTGAGGCTTTATGAAAGGCTTCAATCGCCATCGCCACACGGCTTGCGCCATTGCTAAAACGGATGACTTCTTCGCCGGGTCCGAATTCGATTCCTTTGCCACCCGTCACCGCATCATATGCCGCAAGCGTGATGAATGGGCGAAAGCGTTTGCCACCGTGCGCCAGCCACTCATAGCCGGCGGCCTCGGTCAAGGCCAGCGGTGCCGGCTTGGCGATTCCGAGATTCTTGGTCCGCAGGGGCGGCAACAATTCGGCAAAGTGTTTGTCGAACAAATCGTTGGCCGAACGCATCAACGGGACATAGCTGCTCGTCTGCGGAGTGGGCAGCGGTTCGTATTTTTCCAGCACATCCCAAACCCAGGATTCGTCCAGCGACGTGTTTTTGCAGTCTCCGGAATGCAACGGAATGGCATACGAGGGCACACCCGCTACCAGGACCTTATCAATCGCCTTTTCCAGTACATTCAGGCATGAAACACCCAGTATGCCGTCAATGTGACCGGAGACAATGATCTTCAAAACGATTGGTGAGCCTTCCGCCACCAGGACTTTATATCCGAGTTGCTCGGCGCGGACTTTGTAGTCGGCGATCGAACAGGCCCCGCATTTTTCACAGTCGAGACCGTATTCGTCGTAATCGGCAGGACAACCTTCCGCGTGCTTCAGGCAGTGTGGCAACAAGAGCATCCGACGTTCAAACGGGATCGATAGAAACTGCTGTTTCCAGAAGAAATTCCCGATCAAAACCATCGCAAAACCAAGAAACTTCTCGGGCTGGTGAATCTCATCCAGGAACTTGCGGCCTTGAGTTTCGAGTTCATCCTTCGTGAAGGGTTTCGATTTGTCCAGACCCTTGGCGAAGCGTTCGGCTTCCGCCTTGATCAACTCACGCAACACCAGAGTTTCCGGCACTGCTTTCAGATGGCTGGTACTACGACGTTCCCGACGGCGAATGGGTGCCTCGTCATCCGCTTCGACGTGGACTTCCTCGGCCTCGTGCTCCAACTCATCAGCAGGCTCTGTCGCAACCGGTTGGCCGTCGTGGGTCGCAGTCGCACGGTCGATCGTCGCGGCTGACGCTGTCCCGGCGGACAGAACGGGCGACAACCCCAGCGAACCGCTTGAGCCGGCTACTTCGTCACGTTCGCTCGCGGTGAAGGACAAGGTGTATTCCTTTTTGGTTGGCAGGTGCCTCTGTTCGCGATTCGCAGACCAGTGCCAGGCAAGGCGGAATTCAGTAGCGGCAGGATGACGCGTGGTTGATAAACACAGCGAACATGCGCCAATATTGAATTCTGCGGTACCTGTTCCCGATCACTTTCCCGACAAATAGAGACTTTGAATTGATCTTCGGTTTCAGGAATTCAACGGTGGGATGCAATTTATACTGTTCGCGGCCACGAATGATTCATTTTCAATACTGATCCCCGCGACCAATCGTCTTATTCTGAACCGTGCGCGGTATAATTCGAAGTTTGCCAATCAAGGCCGGTTCTGGCAGGAGCGACTTTCGACGGATTCCACCGCCCTGCGCATTGCCTGGGTAGCAAAGCAGAGTGGATAGAGTCTCTCAGAATACCACAATTTCGCAAAATAGAAACCGATGGGCGACTGTTGATGCACAGTTCCCGATTCGATTCGATCCAACAACCACTCTAAACCCGATTGAGCCGCTTCCGAATTGTGGTTTGCCGACAGAACGATGTCGAGTGCCAATGACGATTCTTCGACACTGGGAGGTAATCCCCTCATTCCACTCCAACTTCCGTCAGCATTTTGATTTGCAAGCAGCCACTGCAATCCGCGCTGGTATTCCGGCATGTCGGTTCGTCGTGTATCGCGATATGCGGCGAGGACTCGCGCAGTTCCATAGGTTGGGTTTTCGTCATCGTGGTTGTGCTGGTTACCAAACCAAAGCGGCAACCATGAGCCGTCACGACGCTGCGTCTTGGAAAGGTAGCGAAATCCGGATCGAATTGCCGCTTCGATTTTGGGGCGCATTTTCGTGGCAAGCTCGGCGTCAAGTAATGCCGAAAGTGCCCGTATCGCGTGGGCCGTCAAGTCGGGGGCGCTGCGGTCAAAAGGAAGGGCTCCCCAACCTCGGCAGAAAGTCGGCCAGCCTCCATCCCGATTTTGCAATCCCAGGAGCCACGTGGCTGCCAGTTGCAGGTCGAATGGGGAAGCCGCCGCGGACGATTGTGGATTGGAATTTCCAGTGGGCGGGTCATTTTTGGAGGCGAAATTACCAGTGGGTTGACTCCCACCGCTCGCCGGTTTACTTCTTTTCATCAATTGCAACGCGGCCAGGATTGCGCCGGGGGTATCATCGGCGTCGGGAACCCCACCACTGAGGTTGGTCCAAGCCCAACCGCCTGGATCCGCCTGTGTGTAGGGATGAACCTCGCGGTATTGCTGTTGAGCCAGCCAAGTCGTCAGTTCCGAAACCGATCCTGTGGGAAGATCATCACCGAGGGCGTTAATCGACAGAGTTGTAACCCAGGTGGCGAGATTTGTATCAATCGGCCAGCTTCCGTCGGGCCGGACAGAATCGATCAGGAATTGGATCCCCAATCTGGCGACGGGATGATCTGCCAGTCCGATGCTGGCGAGACTCATGGTGACGAAACTGGTCAGCGGTGCGGCTTCCAGAAAGCCGCCGCTCGTGGGCTGAATCGATTCGAGTTTTTTGAGACTGGGCTGAATCGCCGCGTTGCGAAGCAAACGCAACACCGGATTCCAGGTTGGACGATGTTGAAAGCGGCACTGGCCAATCGCGATCAGGGCCGGCAAGGCATAGCTGACCACGGGTAATCGTAGAAACTTGTAAAAACTGTGCGGCAGGCAAGCCAGTTCGAATGGCAAAGCGGAAATCTCGCGCCAGTCCACCAGACCCGCGAGAGCGCAGTGGGTCAGAATCGGGATTGAAAACGTCTTGTCCCGACCGTAACGCTTGCGAAGTGCTGGAACACCGCCCAACTGGTCAATCAGTGATTTCGCGCGCGCGACGGAAGTTGCATATTGGTCGATGCTTCTCGTGGCGTGGAATACGGCATGGCACAACATCGTCGTAGAGATATTGCTGAAGCTGACCGTCGTGTCACCCCAGCCACCGTCGGCGTTCTGGTGCTCAACCAGCCATTTCAAACCACCTGCGATCAATTCGGAGAACTGGCCACTGGACAATGCCGAATCGGACTTCGTTCTTCGTACTTGTTCCAAGGCCATGACAGCCGTTGCTGTCGACAAAGCTGAAGTCGACAATTCACCGACCCAATGCCCTGCGGAAACACGCTCAGCGAGCAACAGATCTCGGACCCGGACATAGCCAGCAGCGAGACGTTCTGAGGGCACTTGCGGCATAATTCTTTCAAATTTCGGAGCGTGCGTGAATCTATGCCGCGCACGGTTAAGAATGCGACGTTTGAACGCGGGGATAAGTATTGAAAATGACTCATTCGTGGCCACGAACAGTATAAGCCATGACTATACCAATCGCTGCTGCTGAGCATGAGTCTCACTCGCCGATTTTTTCGGCGCGAGTTTGGCATGGAGGGCAATTCCTCAGAGCGGAAAAACACCGAAGAACCAGTGGGTTTACACCCACCGCTCGCCTAGTCCTTAAACCATTCCTTGGGAATCTCCAGCGACCAGACTTCGCCACTCAATGGCATCGCATGCCCGCCAGCGACGAAGATCTTGTCTTGGAATACATAGGTTGAATGTTCATGACGTTCTTTCCAGATGATATCCGATTTCAGCTGTTTCCATTCTTTGCCGTCGCGTGAATACCAGACATCGCCCCAGTTCTTTGAAGTTGGATTCTTGCCCCAGCCTCCCAGAACCCAGATTCGGTCTCGATACACGACGGACGAAAACCACAACCGTTCGCCCCATGGGGCGTGTTCTGTCACTTGAGTCCATTTGATCCCGTCCTCTGAACACCAGACATCGTTATATGCCGCGTAATTCGGGACATAATTGCCGCCACCCATGACCCATAATTTGCCAGCATGTGCCACAACCGTGTGATACGCTCGAGGCGACCAACCGGCGTCTGCGGTAGCCAATGTCCATTTTTCGCCGTCTTCCGAGAACCAGACGTCGTTTTTCAGACTTTTGTAGTCTCCGAAGTAGTAGTTCTCGGTCCCGCCGAGAATCCACATTTTCCCTTTGAATTCCACAACGCCGGCGGCGATCCGCGGGCTCCAGCGTTCGCTCTTCGGAGCCTGATCCCATTTGACACCATCATTCGACGACCAGACATCGTTTGTCGCTTCATGTCCCGGCAGACGCCCGTTGTACCAGCCTCCTAGAAACCACATTTTGTCCTTGAATATAACGGTCATACCCAAGTCGCTGTGCTTCCACGGCGCCTCTTTGTTAACGAGCTTCCAGTTCTTTCCATCTGGAGAACTCCAGACATCGCGCGGTGGGGCTTGAAACGAATCAAACCAGCCGCCAAAAATCCAGAGCTGATCGTGATAGACGAGTTCTCCCTGCGAATCGCGTGCTTGCCACTCGGCCTTATCTGTCACCTTGACCCAGTTGGGACCTTTGGGATCTTCGGCGTAGAGAATCGATCCATGCAGCAACAGTCCGATCAACAGCAATCCGAGACATTTTCCAGCCATCGTGACAACTCCCCCTGAACTAAAGCGGGTTAACCTTGCACTTACGTCGTAGCCGAAGTCGTAAGACTTTGGGCAATTGATAAATGCCGCGCGAGAGCTGACGATCATAGCGGAACACATCAAAGACTTCACATCTCATGTCACGAGTGATCGTCCAAACTTGAAATTGAAGACGATCAGGTGGCAGTGTGAGTTTGACGAACGTTCAACTTTTCAGTCGCGGGCGGCCCAATTGGGGTCGGACGGACAAATCTCTGTTTTGTGAGCAAACGAGCCGAAAAATTCGGATTTCAGCAGATCGCAAACTTGAAGTCTGAACGCTCCAAACCTTCCATGATTCTGCGGAAAACCGCGACTCAGAAAGCAATGAATTGGAACGTACAATCGCGGTCTCGAAAACTTGCAATTGAAAAACGAGAATTATTGCTTCACTTGCGAACCACACGGGAAAATGGACGCAGTTTGCGGTAGGATCACATCCTGATCGAAAATCCGTTCACAGAGTCTTCCAAATTGACTGTCGGGATGCCCATGCCAGACAACGCTCTTAATAGTCAGTGGTACTATACATCCAACGGAAAGAACTATGGACCGGTCAGCTGGTCGGTGATTGAATCTATGGTGCAGGAGGACAGGTTATCCCCGCAAGACCTCGTCTCGCGCGTGGGAACTTCGGCCTATTTGCGAATTGAAGAAGTCCACCAACTGCTGTCTCCACCGGAAGTCGTCGCGGCGCCGGAAATCGTGAGCGGCGCGGTGAGTTCCGAGCAGGTAGCAACTCCCGAAATCCCACCAGTTCCGGCGGTAGCCTTGGAACCGCTTCCAACTCACGCCCCCGCTCCCTGGCCGGATCTTGGCGATTCTCCGGTCATTGAATCTGACGATGGCGGATATCGCCTGGAACCGATCCCCGAATCTCCACCGCTACCTCCTGACGCGTTTATGCCGAAATCAAAACCGGCGAAATCATCCAAGGCGGCCAAGACTCGGAAAGTCGAGGTTCCGGAAGAGGATGAGGTACCAGCCAGCAGCGAGCCAATCCCGCCTGAAATTCACCGCACGGCTGCCGAACTGCGATTGAAACCGCAGCAGCTGATATTTGCCCTGGAGGTCGGCGTGTTATGGGCCATCAGTTGTGCCCTGCTGCTCGTGCTCGGTAATCAGTTGGGTTCGGCCATCCGATCACTGTCTCACCTGTTCGTTTTTTGTCTGTCATTGGTGTACTACAATGTGGTAGCCGCAACAGTCGGACATATGCTGAGCCGGGAAAAAGAAAAAGGCCGACCAGTCTCGAGCTCGGCCGGTTGGAAGTTCGCATTGCCCCGGGCAGCCCTCATGATCATCGGACCGCTCGTGCTGGCAATCGGCGCAGGTTCGATGATTGCGATGTCCGGCGCTCTGATCCATGCGATTTCACATTCCGCCTGGCTGGGATCTTTAATGGGTCCGATTCTCTTCATCCCGGCGTTCTTGATGGTCATCGTCGTCGTTTGCCTCGCGATGGGCACTTCAATCATTCCAGTTGTGATGGGAATCGGAGACTGCAGTCCCTCAGATGCCTTGCGGATCTGTCGCGAGCGCAGCCAAAACAGCGATGCTCAATTGTTGCTCGACTGCCTGACGGTGTTTGCCAGGATCACGCCAATGCTTTTGTTGTCGTCCGGCGTGACGTTGTGCGGACTCGCGGGAGCCATGTGGTTGACCGAGAATATGAGTCAACTGGCAGAATTCGAACTTGGCTTTTCGACGTTTTTCCGTTTGACCGCGTGGTTGGTTGCTGTCGCAATGTGGCTGTCATTTGCGTTTGTCCTGCTGACGACTGGCATGGCGGCAAAACATTTCGCAGAATCAGATGAATAAGAGTTCTCATTCCATCGGAGGCCGTCATGGCGTCAGAGGATCTCGCGTATCTTTCGGCAGTCGAACTCGCGGCAGCCATTCGCGAAAAAAAGATTTCGCCAGTGGAAGTTACCCGCGCAGTGTTAGCACGCATCGAACGGCACAACAAAGATCTCAACGCGTTTGTAACGATCCCTGCGGAAGCCGCGATCTGTGCTGCGACAAAAGCGGAAGAGGCCGTCATGGCACAGCAACCTTTGGGTCCATTGCACGGTGTACCGCTCCACGTGAAGGACAATCTCTATGTCGCCGGCTCGAGAACGACGTTTGGCTCGAAACTTTTCGAAAAGAACGTGACAACTCAGGACTGTCCCGCTGTCAAACGGTTAAGAACTGCGGGAATGATCCTGATCGGCCGCACGAATACGCCTGAATTCGGCTGGAAGGGGGTGACAGACAACCGTGTCTTTGGAATCAGCCGTAACCCCTGGAATACTCAGCTGACGCCTGGCGGGTCCAGTGGCGGCGCGGCGGCCGCGGTCGCAGCGGGGATGGGGCCGATTGGGGTCGGAACCGACGGCGGCGGTTCGTTGCGGATTCCGGCTTCGTTCTGCGGCGTTTTCGGGTTTAAACCGAGTTTTGGGCGAGTTCCCAACGCACCCGGCAGTGGCGGCGCAATTCTGCGGCATATCGGGACGATGACTCGCACTGTCACAGACATGGCGACCGCGCTCGATTTGATGGCGGGGCCTGATCCGAGCGACTTGCTCTCATTGCCTCACGCAGGATGCAGTTTTGTTAACGAGTTGGGAAAGGGGATTCGTCAGAAACGAGTGGCTTATTGCCCAGACTTGGGTTACGCCCGCGTCAATCCCGAAGTGGCGGGTGTTTGCCAACGTGCGGCATTGCGATTTGCTGAAGCCGGCGCTGTTGTTGAAGAGGTCAAATTGGATTGGCGTGATCCTTACGAATCCTGGAGTGTCTTCTTTTTTGGGACCGCAGCCGCTTCAGTGGAACAAAAACTGGCAACAGACGGCGATTTGCTGGATCCTGGTTTTCGAAATGTGGTCGACCGAGGATTGAAATTGCGGGGAGTCGATTTCGCGAATGCGCTTGCGGCAAGGCACGCCTTCTGGGAACAGGTGCGCCAAGTTTACGAGAAATTCGATTTGCTGTTGTGCCCGACGTTGCCCGTCCCGCCGTTCGCAGTCGGACAAAATGACGCAGCCCCAATTGAAGGGGAACAGCTCGAGCCGCTGCAATGGACACGTTTTACATATCCCTTCAATCTGACGGGACAACCCGCCGCGAGCGTCCCGGCAGGTTGGACCAGGTCGGGCCTGCCAATCGGCCTGCAAATTATCGGCGACCGCTTTGCTGACGCATTGGTGCTTCAAGCCGCCCGTGCCTGGGAGCAATTGCAGCCTTGGGCCGACAAACGACCTTTAGCATAAATCGATGCACGACCGGGGAACCCGCGAGTTCTGGCTGATTGGGGTCGGTAACCATTACCGAGGCAGAAATCAAATCCGCAGTCAGTTTGCGCGGCCGCAGTACCATACTACGTCGCACAAGCACCACTATCGCTAAAATCGACGCAACAATCGCCTGCCGCAAAATCACCATTCTCGCGCAAGGCTTCCCAAACCGAGAGCCCTGAAACTGCAATTCACGCCGGAATCACTGCTGCTGATCGAGGTCTGTTCTATGTTTCTTTCGGGCACCTTGTTCTGTTTTTGCAGCACGACAAGAATCGCCTGACCCCCGGTCACTCCCTCTGGGAACGATCGGCTCCAATTTTGCAACCAAATATCGAGCCTCGACGATCATCATGGCTACTGACAGTTTACCGGACATCCAGCGCTCTCCAAGTCCAAACGACTTGAGTGATCTGGTTCAGAGCTATTCGGACCCGACCGAACTGCCTCCCACTGACTGGCTGACCCGGTTGAGATTGGGGCGGCCGCGCAGCGATATCCGAAATCTGAGCGAATCCACCCGCTTTATGAAGCGGGCTACGGACATTTTCGTTTCGGTCAGCATGCTCATCGGCCTGGCTCCCGTCATGCTGCTGGTCGCAATTGCAGTCCGGCTGACTTCACCCGGCCCCATTATCTTCGCACAAACTCGAGTTGGCCTGAACTATCGCAAAAAGCGTCCTGATCGTCGCAAGTCAAGTGGTTCTTCAGAGGTCGGTGCCGAGGAAGACCGACGTCTGGGCGCACGACGGAATGGCGGAGGTTATGGACGGCCATTCGTGCTCTACAAATTTCGTACGATGCGGACGGACGCGGAAAAGTTTGGAGCTCAATTCGCCCAGAAGAACGATCCACGCGTAACATCCATCGGCCTATTTTTGAGGAAATCACGGCTGGATGAACTGCCCCAGTTGTGGAATGTCCTGACAGGAGATATGTCGCTGGTGGGTCCGCGTCCGGAGCGACCGGAATTCATCGAGAAATTGACGGCTGAAGTGCCGGGCTATCTGAACCGGCTGGGTCTGAAACCCGGTCTTACCGGAATCGCCCAGGTGGTCAATGGATATGACAACAATATCGAAAGCTTCCGGCGGAAGGTGGCTCTCGATTTGTTGTATCTCCAAAACTGCTGCATGTGGAACGATATCAAGATTCTATTCCGCACCATAGGAGTTGTCCTGACCGGCAAGGGAGCCTTGTAAATCGGCCGGTGAAGTTCGCGCCGAGCCGCGATACCGTAATCGATGCGAGAAATCTCAGCGGCTCAGTAGTAGCCTCGCCCTTTAGCGCGACCCTCTCCGGC
>JAQGHT010000889.1 GCA_028291565.1 Planctomycetaceae bacterium
GACCGAAATCATTCCCCGCCAATTTCTCCGGCTGTTTGTCGTTGAATCGTGCGTGGAGAAACTTGTGTCATCCAGTCGGTCTTGAGGAAAATCTGTGGTCACACTGCCGTGATTTGTCAGGGCTAGAACCTGAAGTGTCTTCGGCGTGTCCGGCGAAAAATGAGTTTCGATATTGCCGCCCAGTGAAACAATCCGATGCGGCTGGTCTTCCACGGTTTGATTCAGAGACAGTTTCGTGTCGCCAAAGTCGTTGCGAATATCGATTTTTCCGGAAATCTTGGCGACCTCCAAATCGCTACGCGCGAACCAGGCCGTCAGATTCCCCGCGATGTCTTTGATTGAACACTTGCTGGCGCTTGGGACATAACTGACCCGGAGCCCGCCCGAGTGAGTCGTACCGGAGTTGGCGAATTCTTCGGTCACCGTCAGGCTGACATCCCCGCGGACGTGTTCGATCACCTGGATCGGCACATCTTTGACTCGCAACCGCCCTTGTAGATCTCGTACTTCAAACTGACCATCATATTCCCGGTCCTTCGACTCGTGGTTGGTGAGAATCAAGTCCGACTTCAATCCATGAACATCGACACCGACAAGGCATCCACGGACTGCCACGACACGGCAACCGACCGGAACAGAAACGAGCAGTTGGGCTTGCCGCTGCCAGTCGCTGCCCAAATTCCCATCGCCTCCCGAAGACTGCGTTCGCATTGTCAAATGGCGGTTTCCCTCGTTATGGAGCAATCCTTCCACCGCGAGTGTGTCAATTTCCTGGCCTTGAAATCGTTGATAGTCCGCAAAGCTCCCGGCAATCTCATGCACCAGTTTCGCGCGTCCCTCCTGTTGTGGCTTTGTCAACGCTTGCCCAGCGGGGCTCGCCAGATAAAGTTTTTCTTCGGCTGCGATTTGCGCCTCAGTCCGGCCAACAATGTTCGGAGCCAAACCATGCTGATGTACGATTCGTAGTCCTTTGAAATGCGCATCAGGCTTTTCGTCGGCCTGGGCGAGTACGTTTTTGATCAGGACACACTTGATTTGAGGTCCGTCCCAGGTTTCCAGCTGAATCTGATCCGACGTGATCACTAAGAGTTTGTTCGGTCCCAGCTCAAACAACGTGGTTTCTTCCTGTTGATGCACATTCAACGGCGAAACCAGGACTTTCTTCTGTTCGATCTCCTTTCGCAGTTGAATCAGCTCCTCCTGTAACTGGTCAAGTTGCGGAATTGCCATGTCCGCAGTGAGTTTGTCGTGCTGGAGATCTGTGTTCAATCTCATAATCCGTGCTCGAACCGCATCATACCGTTCTTTAAGTGGCTTAGTGATGTAAAACACACCGCCCCGAGTGTGTTTGAGAATCACATGATTCGGCGGTGCTTTCGCTTCCGGAGTTTGCGGCTGTTCAGATCGCACTACGGAGTGAAACGGTATCAGCACTAAGCAGACCACGGAAACCCAGAACCGAATAACGCAGCTCAAAGGTTTCTGTTGTTGTGTTTGTTGTTGAAGCATGGACTGGACCTGTTTGGAATAGAAGAGATGATTACCAGCGGCGATGTTGAGCCAGCAGGGCGTCGATCTTTTGTCGCACCGCCAGTCGTTTCAGACGCTGTTTGAGGATTTCAATTTCTTGCAGCGAGTCCAGAATTTCAGCATCGAGACGTTCCAACTCGTCGGATAATTTGACCTGGACGGCAACCGTGCGCAGGACGCCTTTCCGTAAATTGGAATCTTTGTCGCGCTGCTGCTCCTGGATGACGTGCTTCGGCCGTGTATTGTCTGTTCGCGTAACCGTTTCGGCTCGGAATTGTGGATCCTCAACCGGCTTTCCGCGCGGCCAGACTGCGATCGTCAAACAGCTGACGGCCACGCAAACTGCGCCGGTAACAAGCAACATTCGGCCTCGCTTCAATCGAGCGTCGTGGTTATTCACCGGCCTGGATCGCATCACGACCGTTTCGGATTCTGGAACTTCCGCAGGTTGCATCCATGCGGACCGCTGCTCGGCAGTCAGCGGTTCGGGGCTCTGCAGCCGATCCTTGTAATTGTTCCAGGCTTGCATTTCCGCGGTACAATGAGGGCACCGCGCCAGGTGACGCCGCGCCCGCCAGCGTCCAACTGGACTGCCTGTTTCCAATTGCGACCAGACTTCATCGCACTTCATTGCAATTGACTCCGCAAGCGTTTCAGTGCCGAATTCAGGCGGCTTTTCACGGTTCCCTGGGAAATATTCATGGCGCTCGCGGTCTCACTGAGACTGAGTCCTCCAGAATAATGCAATGCCACGACTTCGCGCTCGCTGTCCGGCAATTCGGCCGTCGCAGTGTTCAGTTTTACTATCGCTTCCTCCAAGTCCAGTCGATTGCCGGGTGGCGGACCGAGTGAAACAGCCATGTCCTGGACTGCGGCGTCATCAATCCCTGCGCAATGTGGGAATTGACGTAGCCCCCGGACACGGTGATCCAGAAAGGCGCGATAGGCAACCGTCATCAGCCAGGTCCGCGGATTGACCGGACGCTGAGACTTTCGAAAACGCCAGACACGAACCGCAGTCTCCTGGAACACGTCGTCCGCGTCGTGTTGATTGCGGCACAAGCGTCGCAACAACGCGAGAACCGCTGAACCATGGGACTCCACCAACCCCGCAAACCAGAGTCGCTCAGCGGTCTCTGGCTGTGCGAGGATGGCTGGATCACAATCCAAGTTCGGTTGATTCAGCGATGAGGAAATCGTTGCATGCTCCACAGCGTAACTTGCTGAGTTCAAAATGTGTCGCGTCAATAGAATAGACTGAACTTCAGGCGGAGCTGTTCGAAAGTTTTCCCGATTTGATGAATGTATTTTTACGAACCGATGTCACCGAGCCTGCCCGGCAGTGGCTTTAAACAGCGCAGGCTGCCGACGGTCGGTGAAAAGTATCGAAATTGCGGCCGCAAAATCGCAATAGACTCATTTTGACGGTTTTGTTAAATTCCTGAGCTGATCGACCTTCCAATTGATAATTCGCGCGGATGAAAATGTCACATTGCGAACGGTGAATACGTTTAGCAGATGTGAAAACCACCTCCGCAAGAAAAATCACCGCCGGTTCAGCCCGCCCTTTTCCCTTCCAAACAAATTGCCAGATCTCATTGTGCCGTTATTCAAACACGGAACTGTTTGACGTTGTGGCAATTGTCCGACACAGTTTTCAACATTTCAGCGACATGCAGTCTGGCCCTGTCACCCGATGCGTCACAGGCCCGGCACTTTCGTTTTACCACGTTCAGCGAGTATGTCATGCGGATCATTCTTGTTCGTTGCGTGCCGTTCGTGTGTTGCACGTTGATTCTTCTGTCGGCTCTGGTACTGCCTGCCCAAGGTAAGAAGCCATTGAAGGCCGGAGCATCAGAACCGAAAAACTATACCGTCGACAAGACTCGCGGGCCGTGGATGATCATGGTGACCAGCCTGCGCGGTGATACTCCTGAAAGTGAAGAAAACGCCAACAATGCAGCCCGCGAACTGGTTCGCGAACTCCGGCAGCTCAAGATTCCCGCGTGGATTCACCAGCAATTTGACGAAATCGAAGAGATCGCGGCCTATGATCGCACTGGCCATACCGTAAAACGAAAAGTCGCGGCCCAGCAGCATCGAGTTTGCGTGCTCGCTGGTCAATACCCCAGCATTGAAGACAAGACGGGCCAGGAAACTCTGGCCTGGATGCAAAAGTTCCACCCAAAAGCCTTGGAAAAAGGTGTCTACCAGTCGACGCCGGGGCGCCCAGGACCGCTCAGCCGCGCTTTCTTGACGCTGAATCCTCTGTTGAGTGAAGAAGAAATCCAGGCGATGGCGTACCAGAATGATCCATTGCTTCAGCAATTGAACCGTGATCGACAATTCAACCTGCTGGAAAATCGCGGCAAGTACACCGTGCAAGTTGCGACGTTCCAAGGCGCATCAAAGCACGTAATCGCCAATGGACAAAAGGCGGAAAAGGTGGCGACTTTCCGCTTCGATTCCATGCTTGAAAAGAATATCACACTCGACAAAGCCGGCGAAGACGCTTGGACATTGGTTCATTATATGCGAGCACAAGGGCACGAAGCCTACGTTTATCACGAACGTTACCGGTCGATTGTCACCGTGGGAGCGTTTAATGACCCCAATGATCCCGGGATCGGAAAAGTCGCCCAGGCTTATGGGGCGAAGATGAAGCCCGATCCGCAAACCAGACGCGAAGTTGTCACCCCCGTGATTTATCAATTTGCCGGAGGCAAGAAAGCCGGCCAGCATATGTTCCTGCTGGATCTGCAGCCACAGGTCATCAAAGTTCCCAAACTCAAATAGGACCGGGCCAGATTGTCTTAGCCGCGTGCGATCTACCATCACGCCGTCAGTCGAGTTAGAATCAATCAGTCTTCGCGAAGATCTTGTGGAGCAGTGGGTGCGGACAAGATTGATTTGAAATCTGAGTTGTGAACTTGGCGCGGCTGATTGGAAGAGACTTGCATGCGATGCCACCAATTTACTCCCGTTTTTTCACGTCGCGAAATGTTGCGTCTCAGTGCCGCGGGCTTTGGCAGCCTGGCCTTGGCGAGTTTGCTCGACACGGCCGCAACGGCCGCGGAAGCCAATCCATTGGCTCCGAAGTCGCCCCATTTCCCCGCGAAGGCCAAGCGGGTGATTTTTCTGTTCATGCATGGCGGGCCTTCCCAAGTTGATACATTCGACTACAAGCGCTTGCTCGAACGTGATCATGGCAAGCCGTTGCCGTTTTCGAAACCGAGAGTTTTCTCGGCCCCGACTGGAAATCTGCTGAAGTCGCCCTGGAAATTCCAGCAATATGGCCAATCTGGAGCCTGGGTGAGTGATCTGTTTCCGCATGTTGCACGCCGTGTTGATGATCTGTGCATCATCAACGGGATGCACGGTTCCAATTCCCGACACGGCGGAGCTTTACTGGAACTGCATACGGGAAGCGACACCTTCGTCCGTCCCAGTATGGGATCCTGGATCACGTATGGACTTGGCACTGAGAATCAGGATTTGCCAGGCTTCATTACGATGTGCCCCACACTGACACATGGCGGGGTGAATGCGTACAGCTCCGCGTTCTTGCCGGCCGTTTACCAGGGCACGCCCCTGGGCAATGCCAGCATTTCTTCCGACCAGGCCAAGATTCCGTTCATTGAAAATGCCGAAGGTCAGCCGCAAGATTTGCAGCGTCTGGAATTGGATCTGCTGAAGCAGATGAATCAGGAACGCATGTCGGAAACCGGGCCGGACAGCGCTCTAGAAGGGCGAATTAATTCGTTTGAACTGGCGTTTCGGATGCAAACTGCGGCACCGGAACTGCAAGACATTTCTGATGAAACCGAGGCGACACAAAAATTGTATGGCCTGGATAATCCATTGACTCGGAATTTTGGGCGGCAATGTCTGATGGCACGGCGGTTCGCCGAGCGCGGCGTGCGATTCATGCAGTGTACTCATAGCTACAAATGGGACCAGCATGCCAACTTGAAAGTCGACCACGGTCGAAACGCCCTGGAAGTGGATCAGCCCATCGCGGCGTTGCTGCAAGATCTCAAGACCCGCGGATTACTGCAGGATACGTTGGTTTTGTGGGGCGGCGAATTTGGCCGCACGCCGGTTGCCCAAGGGGATGACGGCCGCGATCACAATCCACAAGGTTATACGATGTGGCTGGCCGGTGGTGGTGTGAAACCAGGCATCCGGCATGGTCAGACAGATGATTACGGTTATTTCGCCGTCGAGAATAAAGTCCACCTGCACGATCTGCATGCCACGTTATTGCATTTACTCGGCATGGACCACCTGAAGCTGACCTACAAATATGCCGGGCGAGATTTCCGTCTGACCGATGTTCACGGCGAGATTGTGAAAGAGATTCTCGCGTGATTCGAAGTGGTCGCACTGCAATACCAAGCCGCTGCATTAAAGCGAGTGCATTGGAAACGGTGCATTAAGACGCGCGGACTTCGCGAGCCCGCAGTTTTTCACGCGCTCGTGTCAGAGTCGGACCGATCGAGTTCTCGGGAATGTTCAGGCTCAGGCTGATTTCGCGGTAACTCCGGCCTTCGATATGAAATTGCCGGACAACTTCGGAGTCCGGAAACGGCAGACCGTCCAGGATCAGCTGGATTTCTTCCTGATCTTCGATCCGTTGTTGATCGCGCTGGTGCTGGATGTGGCTGGCTTGCGCCTGATCCAACGATGTCGAGTGGGCATCGACATGCCCCATTGCTTCTGACATTCGCCGGCGAGTGATTTCACGCACAACAACGCGACGGGCGATCACCGTCAGGTACGTTGCCAGGGAACTTAAACCGCGGAAATTGCGGAGCACGGCGTATTGATCTGACAGCAATGTGACGAAAATCTCGGCGCACAAATCGTCGGTGTCTTCCGCCGACAGCCTGACGCTTCGAACATGTCCCGTATGTTGCACGACGTGGATAAACAGTCCCAGAAATCGGTCTACGAAATCCTTCCACGCACCGGGCTCTTCGGCCAGGCAACGTCTCAACAAAGTTCGATCGATTTCGGTCAGAGCCACGATGACCTCTACTGCCCAAAGGGCAAAAGCGAGGTGAACAATTCAAAAATCGCGATCAAGCGATGCGCTATCTATATTACGTGTCGAGTTATCGATTTGAATTTCAAATTCTTGGGAGATTTCCGCAGATTTTTCATAATTTGGTGTCAATACCTCCGGATAGGCCGAAACTGACACTTTTATTCGCGAATAGATTTTGCCTTATCATTCATCGGTTCAGCGGATGCAATTACTCAAGTTTAGACCGCAGGCGGTGTCATGACAAGATGAATTGGCAGAATCCCCCCGATCATCAGAAATGGCGAAGACTTGGAACATATTTATGCGTAAGGGGTTGTGGCTGATGATGGTGTATTGGCAGGAGTGCGATTCAAAATCCGGACACTCTTGGAATCATGGACTTCTCTCGGGGAAATAGGCTGACCGCACAGTTTGGAGCGAGAGCAAACGTCCTTGTGGCAACCATTGGAAGAGACCGCTAGAATTCCCTGCATCTGATCAGCATGAACTGCCACAAGTGTGTGGCAGAATGCCTGACCTGAGTCATCATCAAAAGCGCTCTTCCGACGAATCATGAAAGCAATTGCCGTTCGACCTCCCACTCCGGACTCGGTTCATCTGCGGGATATCCCGGTTCCGACGCTCGCTGATCAACCTCATCCGCATGTCTGTACAATTCCCGAGGGGCGCTCGGTACTGGTCCGGGTCCTGCAGATCGGGGTCGATGCGACAGATCGAGAAATCAATGAGGGTAAGTATGGGAACGCGCCGAAAGGCTGTGACTATCTGATCCTGGGGCATGAGAGCTTCGGTCGCGTCGTTGACGTCGGATCCAAGGTCACTGAGTTTCAGAAGGGCGATCTAGTTTCGTGTACCGTCCGCCGGCCAGGAAAGTCCTTGTTCGACTCGATCGGCCGCAATGATATCACCAGCCAGGACGAGTATTACGAGCGTGGCATCAATCTCTGTCACGGGTACCTGACCGAATATTTTGTGGATGACGCGGAATACATGGTTAAGGTTCCGCCGACTTTGAAACACATCGGAGTGTTGTCAGAACCGGCGAGTGTCTGTGCAAAGGCGATTGAGCAGGCCTATCTGGCTCAAACTCGGTTGCAGGTCTGGAATCCAAAGCGTGCATTCGTGCTCGGCGCCGGGCAAATTGGATTACTGGCGACGATGATGTTGAGATTGAAAGGGCTGGACGTATTTACGATCGCCCGGGCTCCTGGTCCACATCGCAAGTCGCAGATTGCCGAAGCCTATGGGGCAACGTATATCAGCACACAAGAACAGTCGATGCAGGAACTGGCCCGGAAAGTTGGCGCTCCAGATCTGATTTTCGAAGCGACTGGCAGCAGTCAAATTGCATTCCAGGCGATGGAAGTCCTCGGAAATAACGGCGTTTTGATCTGGACCAGCGTGACTGGTGGCCAGGAACAGGTTCTCGTCCCGGGCGACAGCATCAACCTCAAATGGGTCTTGGGGAATAAGTTATTGGTCGCCAGCGTCAACGGTAACCGTAAGCATTTCGAAACGGGCATCAAGGATCTGGCCCACGGTGAAGCACAGTTTCCCGGCGTCACCGAACAGATTCTGACTCACCCACTGGCCGGTTTGGACCGCTTTGAAGAAATGATGCATTTGCTGGTACATGAAAAGAATGCTTTGAAAGTTTTTGTCAACGTCAGCGAATAGCGATTCAATCGAGGCTTGATCTCGGCGGCGACAGCCAGGATTGACTGGCAGGAAAGCGCTGGAATTCCCGAACTTTCCTGCGCAGTCATTTTGTTGAGCTTCCACGTGGCGCGGGAATCCGCCATAATCCCAATCTCGGACTTGACTGCGAACTGGAAATGGCTTTGATGAAGTTCTCGGCTGAGAAACGTCGAAAAATCAAAGGCTACTGAAGCCCGTTGTCGTCCGCGAAAATTCCCCTGAGTTGTTAGCGCTGACCGTGTGCCGCCAATCTCGACCTCAATCGATGCCATGACGATGATACCACAAACCTCTACAACGTCTCGATCTCGTTATCACGCGTCCGCTTATGCATTCGTGCTGGATGCGTTGAACCACGCTCAATCGCGTGCGTCGAAAGCCAGCCCGTATGAAAAAGAACCGCATGTCAGCGGTCCCGAATTGTTGGATGCGTTTCGTGATCTGGCCTATAAGCAGTTCGGCGGCATGGCTCTGGTCGTGTTTCGTCAATGGGGACTGCAATGTACGGATGATGTGGGGCACATCGTTTGGGACTTGATCGAAAAGGGCAACATGCGGAAAAATGATCGCGATCAATTGTCTGACTTTTGCGGTTTGTATGACTTCGAGCAAGAATTCGTCCAGAGATATCCATTGAGTGTCTCCAAGGCTTTTCAGAACGATTGAGGGCCCTCGAAAGCGCCGTTTGCGACCGCTGACGGCGAGGCACTTGCGATCAGCGATTTCGCCAGGATATTTTCCACAGGCTTCCGTCGTCCGCTTTGTTTATCATTTGCAGTGCCTGCGGCCTTCCCGAAAATCGTTCATTCGGGAGATGCTGACTCTTCTCTTCTTTGATCATGACGAAATTTGACCAAGAATTATGACGGACTCGACTTCTCCCGCAGGTGCCTCAGTTCCCTCCGCAATTCCGGCTGCTCCAGTCGCACCCGAGCAAAAGCCCCTGGTGAGTTACGAGACTTTCGCACAGCTCGATCTGCGAGTTGCGACAGTTCTGGAAGCGCGTGAGCACCCCAACGCCAATAAACTCTTGCTGTTGAAAATTCAGGTGGGTGAAGTCGTCAAACAGATCGTAGCCGGCATTAAAGCCCACTACGATCCGCAGTCTCTAGTGGGCACTCAGATTGTTGTCGTCAACAATCTGGAACCTGCCATGTTGCGGGGTGAAGAAAGCCAGGGCATGCTGTTGGCTGCTTCCGACGCCAATGGACTGGCACTCGTGCGGCCCGAGAAACCGCTGGCCAGCGGTGCCAAAGTTAAGTAGCAATTCTGGACATG